>NZ_JBRJXU010000101.1:0-48886 GCF_057467645.1 Zarconia sp. | reverse complement strand
TTAACGTCAGTTTTGGATAAGACTGTTTCCGGTGAGGGCGGGGAATGGGGAATGGGGAATGGGGAATCGGGATGAAGTACTTTGCTCCCCTGCAACCAGATGTAGCCAGTGCGATCGCTTCGCTCATCAAGAGGCTTGCCAACCGCCCGAATCTCACCCAGAGTCGGCATCCCGTCCACGTCACTTAAGCCAAACTGACGTTAGATTAGTGTTTCGGGTGAGGGTGGGGTGTAGGGATTCAAATCAGATGTTCGAGGGCAAATTCTTCCCGAGTTTTTCGAGTGCGAGCTCTAAAGCAAACCCATTTGAGCTCAACTACGCTAGGACACCCTGACCCCGCGTCTGGTGTTCGCCAAAACTGACGTTAATGAAAAGAGTGCGATCTGCGATATGAAAAAAAATATTTTCATCAGTACCGGTGAAGTCTCCGGCGATCTGCAAGGGGCATTATTGATTGAAGCATTGCAATCGGGTGCCCGAGACGCGGGAATTTCCTTGACGATTTCTGCTGTGGGGGGCGATCGCATGGCCGCGGCTGGGGCGAACTTACTCGGAAACACCAGTGCCATCGGTTCGGTGGGATTGCTCGAATCCCTGCCCTTTGTCTTACCCGCTTGGCAACTGCAGCGGCGCATCCGCAAGTTCGTGCGAGAAAACCCGCCAGATTTGGTCGTCCTCATCGATTATATGGGCCCCAACCTCAGCTTGGGAGCCTATCTGAAAGCGCAATTTCCCCAGGTACCCGTGGTTTACTACATTGCACCTCAAGCTTGGGTATGGTCTCTGAGCGATCGCAATACCCAAGACATCGTCCGCATTAGCGATCGCCTCCTCGCTATTTTTCCCGAAGAAGCTCGTTTTTTCGAGAAACGGGGGGCAACAGTAACCTGGGTGGGACATCCTCTCGTGGATTTACTCCAAAATGCCCCCAGCCGCCAACAGGCCCGAGAGCGGTTGGGTATTGACCCGGATAGCATTGCGATTGCCCTTCTCCCAGCTTCCCGCCACCAGGAACTCAAATATTTGATGCCCGCGATGTTCGAGGGGGCACGACAGTTACAAGGGCAGATTCCTCAAGTGCAGTTTTGGATTCCCCTATCGCTGGAAACCTATCGCGAATCCATTGAAAGTGCAATCGCAACCTATGGTTTGCGGGCCACTCTGACAACGGATCGCCCTCGGGAGGTTCTCGCCGCAGCGGATTTAGCGATCGCCAAGTCGGGGACGGTGAACCTGGAATTGGCACTACTCGATATTCCTCAAGTGGTTCTGTATCGCGTTCATCCAGTGACGGCTTGGATCGCGCGAAATTTGCTCAACTTCGAGATTCCCTTCATGTCTCCCCCCAATTTGCTGCTGATGAAGTCGATCGTCCCAGAATTCTTACAGGAAGAAGCATCCGCCGAAAATATCGTCGCCGAATCTTTAGAACTGCTCTTCAATGCCGATCGTCGATCGCTAATGCACGCCGATTACCAACAGATGCGACAAGCCGTTGGCGAAGTGGGTGCGTGCGATCGGGCGGCTAGGGAGATCCTGCAATTATCGATCGCAGATGGGGAAACGCCATGAGGGGGAGAGGAAGCCGGGACGGCAGGAACAACGTACGCCCAGTATTTCTGGCATCCTCATTAACGTCTTTCATTGTCAATTTTTCGTCATCCCTTAACTCCACCCCAGAGTTTCTGAAATCAGAGTCGCCAACTCTAGGGGATCGAAAGGCTTGGAAATGACTCCTTTTGCTCCGCGAGTCAAAGCTGTCGACTCTGAGGTTCGAGCTCTGGCAGTGAGTAGTAGCACGGGAATCGATTGAGTCGTTTCATCTGCTTGCAATATGGCTAGGGTTTCCGTTCCGTCTAAATCGGGCATCATGACATCCAAGAGAATAGCATCAGGTTGGTGAGATCGCGCTAATTCCAATCCCTCCGATCCCGATGCAGCGGTTAAGACTGTCCACTCGGCCATCATTTCTAATGTCATTTTGGTGACTTCCCGAAGGCGGTATTCATCGTCAATCAGTAAAATGATTTTCGTGGTCATTATCGATCGTTTACCAGAACAGTTTTCGTGGACTAGAAATGACAATATATCTATGAATTTTCACCCAAAAAAATTCAAGCTGAGCTTCAATTTACCTGAAAACTGACACAAAGTCTGAAGATGTAACAAGCATACACAGATGGAGACAGAGATCGCCCGTCTACCTGAAACTCCCGCAGACTCGTTCGCCCTCAACTCCCCCTCGTTTAGATTCTGGAATTGTTTACACTGGGATATCCTGGTGACTCAGAAGGATATAGTATCGAGGATCTGAGAATCGCTCAACTTTTACAAGAGTTCAGTTGGTTGATTTATCAAATCTCTGAGGCTATTTTGATGTTCTCCCTAAAAAGAATTAGATGAAATTTATGATTTTATTGACTTCACCTTCAATCTTGAATCAATGATTCTATCTCGAATCAAAAGTACGTGCTTTACTGTCATTTTCTCAAACCTAATCAGATGATGTGAAAAACTTGTGAATTTCAAGAGACATATATGGAATTAATATTCTTACCTTTTTAACCCTCGACTGAGAGCTTCAAAAGCGTCATAGGCATCAATTTGTATAGAATATTTCATATTCGTATATTGTCTTCACACAAAATACTCATTTCCTCGATCGATGCTAGCGGAAAATTCTCGATACTCGTCAATAAATTGTGACTTTAACTTGGACTGTAGTTTAGAAGCCACTTTGAGAAACAGGGCGATAACCGACGATGAGGCAAGGGTTTTGGGTTGTCGATTTAACTTCCTAGATTTAAACTCTAAAGTCTTTTCAGCATAAGGGGTTTACGGTTTTGGCTGTCAAATTTTTCTAAGCTCCAATGTTGAGATTAAAAAGCTATAATGCTATTCATTCAAAGCAAAGCGATGTCAGGATTTCGGAAATAGATAGCCCTGAGTAACCCATCGAAAGATGAGGCAGCTCGTCGAGCCGTCTACCCCGACAGAATCCGCTTATTTTGATGAGTGGAGTTCCAGAGTAAAGTAGAACGTACTCCCTTCTCCGAGCTTGCTTTCGACCCCAATCTCTCCGTCATGGCCTTCAATAATACTGCGACAGATTGCCAAGCCCAAACCCGTTCCTTCATGGGTACGAGAGTCAGAAGCATCGACTTGCGAAAAAGGTTCAAAAATTGTTTCTAACTTGTCCGCCGGAATCCCTCGACCGCGATCGCTCACGCTAACGTACAGTTGAGTATTTTGTTGAGAAACCCTCAGCCAAACCGTTTCTCCTTTCGCGGAAAATTTAATCGCATTGGCCAATAAATTCGTTAAAACTTGCACGATACTATCGGGATCGATGTGAGCGATCGCTACAATTGAATCGATCGATAGAGTTACCCCAGCATCTCGAGCAATGGGTTCAATGATGCCCACGGCTTGCTCGATCGGTCGTTCGATCGGACAGGCTTGAAGATTCAATGTCTGAGCGTCAAACTTCAAACACTGGAGATCGAGGATATCGTTGACCAGACGCACCAAACGCTCGGTATCGAGTTTGGCAAATTCCAGCAGTTGTTGTTGTTTGCCTGAATCGCCAATCTCGCCTAGTTTTCCCGTCGCTAGCAATCCCAGAGACGCCCGTAAAGAGGTCAGGGGGGTTCGCAGTTCGTGGCTGGCAATGGCAATAAACTCATCCTTCATCTGCTCGGTTTGTTTGCGCTCGGTAATATCGAGATAAGCGATCGCCACGCCGTAACCCTCTAGGGGAATTGGGGCGGCTGTCACGCTCAGCCAAGCGATCTCCCCATTACCCTTAGCAATTCCCTCTTCGCGATCTTCAATAATCCTGTTTTCCGTTAAAGCCGTGACGCTTGCCAGTTCCGAGGGCAACATTGGCGTTCGATCGGGTCGCAGCAATTTCCAGGGAGGACGATTGCAAGTGTATGGAGTTCGATCGCCGATGGATACCCCTAAAATGCGTTCTAAAGCGACGTTGGCCTCGATAAAGTTCCCCGTCTCATCGGTCATCCCCACACCGATGGGTAACGTCTCGAAGAGGGTTTGATATTTCTGTTGGCTGGTGCGGAGTTCCCGTTCCATGTACTTGCGAGCGCTAATATCTTCAAAAATCGCCACATCATATCGAGGATTGCTCTCTCGGGTGATGAGAATGGAAACGGTGAGGTGGACCCAAACCCGATGTCCTTCTTGATGAATCAGCCGTAACTCAATCGAAAAGGTATCAATTTCCCCTCGAAACAAGGCCTCGCTGCGATCGAGATAGACCTGACGATCTTGGGGGTCGACGATCTCGAGTCGGGTTTTCGTTCGCAGGTCGTCGGTGCTGTAGCCGACAATATCGCAGGTTTTTTGATTGATTTGGATAAACCGACCCTCCGCAGAACCGATATTAATCCCCACCGCAGCTTGCTCGAAAATCGTCCGGAAGCGCTCCTCAAAAAAACGCAGGGAGACTTCAATTTGCTGGCGTTCTCGGATTTCGTATTCGAGTTGTCGGTTTGTTTGCTTCAGTTGAGCCGTCCGTTCGTCTACTCTGGATTTGAGTTCGAGTTTGAGTTCGTGCAGGGTAAGTTCGGCATGTTTGCGATCGGTAATATCTTCCGCAATCCCCACCAAGCGCCACACTTGACCCGACTCATCGCGAATGGGAAAACCGCGATCGTGAATCCAGCGCCGTTCTCCGTCCGGTCGAACGATACGATACTCGACATCGGTATTTTCCCCTCGTCGCTGTTGGGCAAATGCTTCGAGGATTGTCGGTCGATCTTCGGGGTCGATGGTGTCCGTTAAACTGAACATATCCTTGAAAAGGTCTAGACTCGAACGACCCCACACTTGTTCGTAAGCCGGACTGAGGTAAAGGAGTCGATCTTCGATCGGATCGCACATCCAGAACACATCGCGGATTTGTTCTGCAAGCTGACGAAATTTGGCTTCGCTTTCGTATAAAGCCTTTGCGGTTTGCTGACACTCTTCGATCTGAGCTTGCAATCGTTCGTTGGTTTGTTCGAGTTCGAGATTGCGACGTTGCAGAGCTTGAATGCGTTCTGCTTCGAGTTGATGCACCTGTTTCTGTAATGCTTCGATGGTCTGATACAGTTGGGTCGGATTGAGCCGTTCGAGTACGCTCGTTTGGGTGAGAATCCCCTGTAATTCTCCTCGATCGCCAATCACCACCAAACGCCTCACCCCCAGCTGTTGCATTTTTTGCCGAGCCGTCCAAAGACTGTCTCGATGGTGAATGACAGCCAGGGGAGTACTCATCACTTCTGCGGCTTGCAGGCGATCGATTTCGAGTCCGAGCAATTGATACCGAACCCAATCCCGTTCGGTGACGATACCGATGGGTTTGGCCAAGGCGATCTCTTCGCCTTCTGGGTAAGTGTCTTCAGTAATGACAATACAACTGACTTGATGTTGGCTCATCTGCCGCGCCAACTCCAGTACCGGTGTGGTGGAGGATGCATTAACGATGCGATCGCTCATCGCCTCAGATACGGCATACATTTTGAGCAAATTTGCCGGGTGGAGTGCATCGTGTAGTTTTTCTTGAGAAACGACCCCGAGCAGTTCTCCTCGATCGTCGAGAATCGGCAGGTGGCGAATGCGATGCTCTCGAAATATCGATAACACGGTAAATATATCTCGATATTCCGTATCTTTGAGGACGATCGGTTCTCGGGTCATCCCTTCGGCAACAGTCATCTCCGCCAGATTTGCCCCGTCTGCGGTGAGTCGGGCAACATCTCGTTCGGTAAAGATTCCCAGAAGTTTCGTCCCTTCTGCGATCGGGGTATAGCTTCTGGGAGCATCGAAGGCGATCTCCCCCTCCCCGAGGCTTGGAGACACTCGACTCATTTGAGACAACACATCGAGTAGGGGAGTATCCGGGGGGACCGTAACGGGGGTGCGATCGAGAAGATCGTCGAGAGTGGGTAAGTATGCAGCAAGAAATGACACGATTTCGGATGAAACGCCTACAAATGCCGATCGTAGCTTAACTTAACTCCTAATTCTTCGTCTTAGGAGAGTATTGCGACGTGGCGAAAATATTTAAACCCCTAATCTATGTCTATCTCAATTTGTATAGCTAAGCGCATAGCAGTTAGGACGAATCAATCGGGACGCACTCAGTCGCTCGAAAACTTACGAACCCAACCCAAATGGGTCATACAAAAGTGGCCGCCAATTTAGTGTCAATAGCCCTGTGCCCTTAACTATATTTGTAATCTTTATTCTAAATCCCCTCGAGAGATCGTGAAATCTCTCGAGGAGGAGGAGCGATCGAGACAGTCATCTCTTTGCTTGTGCCAGGTAGACAATTGTGGCGATCGTATGAGTCTCGACCGATCGATTAAAATCCGCCATCGAGTGCCACTTTTCCAGAATCGATCGGCCTCAAACGAGTAGGATTCGAGAATTTCGAAAGGCGTACTATCCTACGGAAACAATGCCTTCAGAAAAAGCTTTGTATACCTCTTTAAGCACTTTTCCCGATTGATTGTCCAGCATCGAGTTACGATAGGCACACAGCAAAGAACAGCCTTCCTCGCAACCTTTATAGGTTTGAGACTGTTCCCGTAAATCCGCGAGGGTATATTCGGTAATCGGTTTATTCAAGCGATCGCGCTGGGAAGAACAGTATTGTACTAAACCGAATTCATCGATATAGAGAATGCGAGACCCCGCCCGACATTTCCATTTCGGCGATTCCCCTTTTAAGAGTTGTTGCCCGTATTCGCGATCGAGGCTGGTAAACGGCGCACCGCGATCGAAATGCTCGTTCCAAAGTTGAAGGTAATCGTCGCCGGTAACTTGAAGTTTGCCATTCCCATCGTGAAAGAGATCGATCGAAACGTGAAAGCCAAAATTGCGAATGCGATCGACGGTTTCTTTAAACGTCGCTTTCGTTGATTCGCACAGCACGACATTCGCATGAACGTCGAATTTGGCATGTTCTTTTAATAATTCCAGCTTGGATAATAGTTTGTTTAACGATTTTTGAATGTAGCGCGTGGAATCGGTTTCTAAAGTATCGATACTAATTTGTAAGTTACTCAGACCCGCATCGTTCAGCTGTTCGATGAGAGATTGGGTTAATAAAAAACCATTAGTGGTAATGGAAACTTGATTTTTTTGCGCGCAGTACTCGACAATTTTAATGATGTCGGGATGCATGAGCGGTTCGCCGCCGAGCAGGGTAATATTGAGCGCGTTTAAACGATGAATGGCATCAATGCGTTCTTCTAATACATCCAGAGGAATGGGTGGAGAATAATTGTCGTATTCCGTGCAGTAGCCGCAACTGAGGTTACAACGTCGCGTAATAATGAATTGGGCTTCTAAAGGTGTTTTTAAAAAAAACAAATTAGCCACTGCCTGAAGGGGACGTTTGACGCGCATAGATACATCCTCACGTACAGTTAGGAAAGGTTAGATCCTATCTTAATTGCGCGTTAACGTCTACTTAGAGACCATTTATAAAGTGAATGTTAAGCCCCAAAGCGCGGTGTATGACCGCAGATTTACGCTCGAATTAGGGGATAGACTCACACAATCACTGTCATTGCCTACCCGATCGGAGCTTAAGGTTTACTTTATAAATGACCTCTTAAATGAGCGATCGCCTAACCTCAACGGGTCTGAAACTCCAACTGTCCGTCGCGAATGGTTAAATCGTACTGTCCCAACAAATCTTGACCCAATAATCCGATATCGAGTTGTGAGGCAATGCCCACCGTGACATTTTGAATGCTCGCCCCTCCCACATCGATCGAATCAACGATTCCTAGAGGAAATTCCACATCTTTGCCGCTGGCGGTATCGATTTGCGCCGTTCCCACCGTCTCAACGCCGAGGGCTTTCGCCACACCCTCAGTAATGACCGTACCGCTGGCTCCCGTATCCACGAGCATCTCAAAAACTTGAGAATTGTTAAAGGTCACATCCACCACGGGGATACCGCCAAGGCGATATTTGATTGGAACCAGAAGCCCTCCAGACTCCAAATTCACCGAGGGGGTACCTGGGGGTGGCGGAAGTGCCCCTTCCCCATTGACCCCGGGGAGGACAAAATTTTGGTCGGGACAGAGTGAATCGAGTTCGATGAATCTATTTTTTTCATCGAGGAGAAAACAACCCTCGAATTCCTGAGCCAATGCCACTGTCGGGAACACCGATGTACTCAAGGATGTACTCAAAATTGAAAGAGTGAGTGCTAAATATTTCTTCATTAACTTTGCCTCGCAGCCGTCTGAATCTTTTGGCGATCGATACTAGGATTGCACGGGCTGAAGATACGCATATCTTTTCGAGATCGAGCGCCCTAAGTCTGGCTCGCCGCTTCAACTTTAACTTTATTTTAAGGGTATCGAGATTGAGAGCGATCGATATTCATGCAAGACGTTCCCCAGGATGGCTCTGGTTCCCGACTTGTAAAGTTCGATGTCGTTGGAGATCGAACCCGTTAACCCAACCACAACTAAGATAAAGTCCAGACCCAAAGATTAGATCGCGTCAGTTTTGCTGAAGCCGCCTTGTCGGGATGCCGACTCTCGATAATGTTCGGGCGGTCGACAAGCCTTGCGAAAGCGAGGGGACAACACTGGGTACAACACGTGGCTGGGGAGGAAAGTACTCCATTCCCGATTCCCCGTTCCGAATTCCGAATTCTCCCTTCCCCACCCTCATCGGACACAGTCTTATCCAAAACTGACGTTAAATAGAAAAAGATGGAGCGCTCGAACCTCTCGGATGAATCCTTTTTTCCTGGGATTCGTCGCTATAAGAGTATCTCTATCGGGTCAACGCACATCAAGCTCGTTGTCTCTCATTTTCTCTATAGTCCAAACGATGAGCGACCTATTTACTTCTACCTCACTGCATCGGCGATTCGTATTGTGGCGACCTGTTTTAGGGTTAGCCGCCGTTCAGGGAGCAATCACCATCTGTTGGGTCATCTATCGACTGTATCTCAAGGATTTGCTGGTTGAATTTAACTTTCCCGAGGAATTCGCCGCCACCGTTCTCGTCATCGATATCCTGTTGGGAATGGTTTGCGAACCGATTATGGGCAGTATTTCCGATCGCACCAAACAATGGATCGGCACCCAATTTCCCATCATCTCGATCGGTGCCATCCTCTCGTCGGTTCTGTTTATCGCCATTCCTGCCATCGTCATTTTCGGCAACTTCACCGGAGTCATGCGCTGGATACTACCGGGAGTCACCATCACCTGGGCCTTTGCCATGACCATCTTTCGAGCGCCCGCCATCGCCTTACTGGGACAGTACGCCTCGGTTTCAGAACTCCCCAAAGCCGCCAGTGCCCTGACGTTGGTTGGGGGTTTGGCGATTGCCGTTGCTCCGACCGCTAGTGGGTGGTTGCTCGGCCTGGGACCGGCTCTCACCTTTGGATTGGGTGCGATCGTCCTCCTAGCGGCTGTAGGGGTACTCAGAGCTGTTCATCCCCCCCAATCCCAAAGTCCGATCGCCCCAAGTCCCCTCGTCTCATCATCGATGGGAATGGCGATCGTCAGTGGAATTTTTATATTTGCCACTAGTATCGGTATCGGATTCGGATTCCGCTTCCTCTTTTCTACCCTTGCCGGTGCGATCGCATTGCAGTTTTCCGAAGCCAGTATCTCGCCGATGCTCTTGGCCTTTAGCGTCGCCGCAGCCGTTGCCGCACTGCCTCTGGGGAGAATTTCCAGTCGCTGGGAAACCCATCGCGGACTCTTAGTGGGACTTTTGATAACGATCGTTCTCCTGGTGGGGGTGGGGTTTGTACCGCGCCTGATAGTTCTCGCTCTCTTGGGGTTGGTTTTTGGGTTCAGTTTTATGACGAACGGTGGGGTTCCCTTCGTTCTGGGTTCGGTTCCCCCGCAACGCGCCGGATTAGCCGTGGGTTTGTATTTTGGTGGATTTGGAGCTGCGTTCAATCTCTTTGGCAATATTTTTGGTTCCCTGGAGGATACGGCACTGGGAATCATCGGTTTGATGGGGGCGCTTTCTTTTCTCGCGGCGGCAGTTTGCGTGATTCTCAGCAGTCGATTGTTGCCGAAGTATAGTTAACGTCAGTTTGGGATCGGACAGTTTCAGGTGAGGGTGGGGAAGGGAGAATTCGGAATTCGGAATTCGGAATTCGGAATGGAGTACTTTCCTCCCGAGCAACCAGATGTAGCCAGTGTTGTCGCTTCGCTTTCAATCGGCTTGCCGAGCACCCGAACGTCACCCCGAGTCGGTATCCCGGTGAGGTGGCTTCAGCAAAACGGGCGTTGTATTCAGGAAGTATTTTTGACTCAACTTGCATTGTGAATTCGATCGAGTATGGTCTTGTGCGATCCAAACTCGATCGAGGCAAAATCGTGCCCTAAATATTGACAGTATACTCTTCGATAATTTCGATAATTTTTAGCTGTGCGTTAGTCGGTTCGTCGATCGGATATGTCATTAAATAACAGTTATTTTACCTAGATTTTGTTTGCGTACTCCATTTCAAAAAGTATATTTACGGGATTAGATTCACAATTTATCGACATTTACATCTCTGATTTTTAGATAAAAATACCGATGTCAGTCTCAAGAGTTTGTCGTTATGCTATCTTTGTAATTTTTTAATCATATTATTGAAACTTACTCTCGCTGCTATATGAGACACCAAGATATCAAGCAAACTCTAATCGATCTTCCGGATGATGCACCTGAAGCACTGGTTGATAGTCTTTGTAGCCCTACTTTTTTAGAGTTGTTAGGATTTAGTATCCAGGAACGAGTGCCTCAATACTTCACAGGTGATGGAGCACAAAAAGTTGACTATGCACTTCGTCACAATACTGATAGAGATATATTTATCCAAACTCAAGCGAATCCCGAGATTTTAGTCGAATTAAAAGGGAAAGATATTAACCTGAGTGAAGGCTCAGCACAGTATAAATCAACAGTTAAACAAATCAAAAAATATTTACTATCTCCAAACTGCAAAAGTGTCCGATGGGGAATTATTACAAACTCATCTCATATTCAGCTCTTCCGAAAATATGGAAAAGTGATACACCCGGCAACTCCATGCTTAGAGATAACCCTCGATAACGTTCATGAAATTATTCGAGAAATTAAGACTAAAATTGAGCCTCCACTACAAGCCTTAACTGTGGCTGTTTACAACAATAAAGGTGGCGTTGGCAAAACAACAACCACTCTCAACTTAGCTGCAACTTTAACCTACCTAGGTAAGAAAGTACTGGTGGTAGATTTTGATGCCAACCAGCAAGACTTAACTAACTCGCTGAAAATCAAACCGGCTGCTCGAACTTTATATGCTTGCTTGAGCGATAAAACTGTAGATATTCGGGATGTTATTCAACCCTATACAGTTCATAACAAGACCAAAAATAAAGAGCGAACATTTGATATTGTTCCTGCCGATGATGAATTAGCTATAAAAGGAGAAGACCAGCTCAGACAATTATTTGACATCAAACGATTGAGAAAAGTCTTAGAATCCCTTCAATCTGAGTATGACTATATTTTAATTGACTCTCCTCCCAATTGGCGCTTGTTCAGTCAAAGTGCAATTTACGCGGCTGATGTGGTTCTCATTCCCACAAAGCATAATAATGTTTTTTCCTTAGATAATGCGGCATTAGCAATTTGCGATTTTATTCCCCAAATTCAGAAAGAGAGAAAAGATGGGGGTCCGATCGCCCTACCAATCTTCTTTAATGGAGAAAAAATAACGGAAGCGCAACGTAATACAGTCAACTCAACCTTAATAGATATTATTAAGCAAACGAAAAAAGAGTATGGTTTCAATTTGGAACCCTATTTTTACCCTCGCTGTACTAAATCTAAAAAGAATCATTATATTTTTGAACTCCCCAGCTATGCCAATATTGCCAATGCTGCTTTTTCTAGAACCCCAGCAGCCTACAAAGATAAAACTGCACATGGCTACTACAAAGATTTAGTGAACGAGTATTTTCTACAATGAGCAATCTCAATAATATCGGCAACCTCATGCATCTATATATGGATGAAATTGAGCCGGGATATCCCACAGATGCCTCTGATTTTTTGATTCAAGCAACGGCTAACACTCTCAACGCGACAGATGGACGAAATTGGATTCCTGTGATTGTGCGAGAAATTGGTGAAGATCGATATCAAGCGATCGGGAATGCCTTTGTTTACGCTGTTGCAGAAGAAGCTGGACTCGAAAGAGTTTGGTGTATTATTGCCGATGATGACGATAAAACTGCAGAATCAGCGAAAATTTTAGCGCGAGAATCTCTGCCGAAAATTAATCTTTCCTCTGCTACCCGAGATGAGATTAAAAATGCGCTGCAATATCTCATCGAAAAACCCGGTAGTCCCCTCAAAAGTGTCAAACTTTCTGTTGCTACAAACAAACTTGAAGCAGCACCGCGTCAGTACTGGAAAACCTTCGATCCCATTTCTAAGCTCAAATGTGGGATTACGAAAGGGAAAAAACTCAAGTCGTTAGAAGAAGTCTTTTACCTGACACCGCAACCGATGCCGGAGAAAGTGCAGGAATCCGACGATCTAGATCTAGAATTTTTGACGGTTACCGAACTCAAGAAAATTGCGAAGGAACGAGGATGCACCGGCTATTCTAAGAAAAAGAAAGCCGAACTAATTGAATTACTCAGTCAGTAAATTCAATTAGTTGAAGAGTATCGCGCTAATTTGAAGTCACGTTGGCTTGGCTGAAGGTATTACTAAACTTCACCCATTCTGCCACCCCCAAATCTTCCGCACGCGCTTGGGGATTAATACTCAGCGCATCCAAAATTTCTGAAATTCGATCGCGATCGAAACTTCCTTTGAGATTGTTCCGTAACATCTTCCGCTTGCTGGAAAATCCTTCGCGCACCAAACGATCGAGCATCTTGGGATTATCGGCGGGAATTTCGATTTCTCGAGGAAACAAGCGTACCACCGCCGATTCCACTTTGGGCGGGGGATAAAACGCTTTGGCTGGAACTGGACACACCAACTCGCAGGTGGCTAGATATTGTACCCGGACTGATAGGGCGCCGAAGGTTCTCGAACCGGGTTTAGCACACAGGCGATCGGCCACTTCTTTTTGCAACAGTAACACGATCGACTCGTAGGGTGTGGGGTTGGGCGCGGCGATCGTGCCGAGCAGCTTTTCTAAAATCGGACCGGTGATATTGTAGGGAATATTGGCCACCACTTTATTCGGTTGGTGAAAGATTTCCGGCGCGTTGCCAAGAATCTCCGGTAAATTTAGCTCCAAAAAATCCCCTTCCAGCAGGAGAAAATTCTCAGTTTCCCCCAACTTTTTCACCAGCTTGCGACACAAATCCCGATCGAGTTCTACCGAGACTAAAGAATTTACCCAAGGCAACAATTTGCGCGTCAGCACCCCCGTTCCCGGTCCAATTTCCAAAACCCGATCGCGATCGGATAATTGGGCAGCTGCAACAATGCGATCGAGAATTTTGTCGCTGCGCAGCCAATGTTGGGCAAATCGTTTTCGAGGACGAGGCATGGTTTATCGCTATAGCCAGTTGTATTGTGGACGGTGTTGGTGGGCAACGGGAGCTTCGGCGGCTTTGGGGGCAACGGGAGCTTCAGGAAGAGTCAATAGTACATAGTGGGAGCATCTTGCTCCCATTCCCCATTCCCCGTTCCCCATTCCCCATTCCCCGTTCCCCATTCCCCGTTCCCCATTTCCCATTCCCCATTCTCCCCCTCAAAGATTCATCGATCGCGAGTCCGTACGAGAATGACGGTACACTTGCAACCTTGGACGATCTCCCGAGCGATGTTACCGCGAACGACCCGCGAGAGCAAGCTTTGACGACTGGCACCGAGGAGAATCGTATCGCTGCGACGGGTGCGGGCAATGTCGAGAACGGTATCGGCAACGGAAAACCCGAGGACGGATGCGGTGGTAATCGGACAACCGAGTCGATCGAACAAAAACTGTTTGGCTTCGTGCAAGGGAGTGCGATCGGGTTGGGGTTTTGTGGGGTCTAAGACTTGAACCAGATGAATGCTCGGCGTTTTCCCCAAGCCAATCAACGCGGGGAGCAATTGCAGGGCTTCGCGAACGTTCGGGCCGCCCCCGACGGGAATCAACCAGCGCTCGAAGTGGGGAAGTCGATCGAGCGGTTTATCGGTTTGCCCCCATCGAATCGAGACCAGATCGCAACTCGCCTGCCGAATCAGGGTATCCACCACATCGCCAAAAATACGATCGGGGGTGAAACTGCCACCTTTCCAGCCCATTAACAGCAAATTGATATGGCGCTCCCGAATGGTTTCGAGGGTGGCTTCGGAAACGTCGTGAGCGACGCGAATTTGGGTGTGTACCGAAAGGTGACCCTGCTTGCCAACCCGCTCCCCGCAACGGAGCAAACGCCGCCCCAGGGTCGTGCGGACGGCGGTTTCCGAGGGAATTTGGTGGCGGGGAATCGAAATGATGTTGAGGCATTCCATTTCAAAGCGTCGCTCGCGGGCAATGGCAGCAGCCATCTGAAGTAGCATCGGTGCAGTGTGGGGGTTTGCCAAGGGAACGAGCAACCGTCCGCGACCGATTTCCGGGGCGCGGGTTTGATAGGCAATGTAGGAGGGGGTGCCGCGAACTCGTTCTTCTTGCCGACCCCCCAGTACGTCGGCTTCCACGCGAATAATATCGCTGCGGGTAATAATTCCCACCAAACGCCGCCCCTCCGTCACCGGTAATCGACTAATCTTATAGCGGTTGAGCTGGTACAGCACGTCGCTGAGGGTATTCGTCGGTTGAACGGTGACCGGTTGCGGGGTCATAATGTCCCGTAACAACGTCTCTTCAGACACTCGACGCTGATTCAAATCCGGCAGGTCGCTTTGGGAAATCGTCCCCACCAGCAAACCGTTTTCCACCACGGGAAAGCCGCGATGGTGAGAGCGCGAGAAGGCTTGACGCACCCGATCGAGGGTGAGGTGACTTTCGAAGGTTTCCACTTGGCGCTGCATGACATCGGCCGCACTTAGATGGGTTAACGTGGCGTTGCCGGAGTAGTCGCGTTTGAGATCGATGCCTTTTGCCGCTAGCAGCGCGTCGTAAAGAGACCCGCGCACCACCTTTCCGGAGATGATAAATGCCGTCACCGAGGTAATCATCAGGGGCAAAACGAGATTGAAGTCGGTGGTAATTTCAAAGACAATGGCGATCGCCGTAATTGGGACTTTCGCCACGCCGCTAAAAAATGCTCCCATTCCCGCCAAGGCATAGGTGGCCGGTTCGCCGATGCCGAACAGCGCTTGAGAGGATAACCCCACCAGAGACCCCAACGCGGAACCGAGAACCAGAGACGGGGCGAACAATCCCCCCGGCGCGCCGGAACCGTAGGCGATCGTCGTGAGGGCGAACTTCGTGACAAAGGCGATGGCGACGATGCCGATATTCGCTTCCCCGGTACTGAGAAATTCCCGCAGTCCGGTATTATCGCGAAAGGCAATGGGAAATAGGGCGATCGCCGCGCCGGATACTAACCCCGCCAATCCCATGCGCAGGGGCAAACTGAGTTGGATAAACCGACGGTTGAAATTGAGGCCGGCAACGATGCTGCGGCTGAATAGCCCGGAAAATAAGCCGGCGATCGCCCCAACGAGCAATAGAAAAGGAATATCCAGGGCTGAGAAATTGGCCCGCGATGCCACCAGTTCCAGGTTTAAATCCCAGTCACCCCCCCCCAGCAGCCGGGAAATCACTGCCCCGACGAAGGAAGCGAGAATGGCAGAACCTAGGGTGAAGCTGGAGACATCTTGCAAGAGTTCTTCAATCACAAACAACACCCCGGTAATGGGGGCGTTGAACCCAGCGGCTAATCCCGCAGCCGCCCCGGCAGCAATCATCTGACGGCGATAGTCGGGAGAGGTGGGAACCCACTGACTCATCCACGCCGCGAGGGATGCGCCGATTTGTACCGTCGGACCCTGTCGCCCCAGGGTTAACCCCGAACCCACGGCAAAAATCGTACTTACCATTTTGACGGCGGCTACCCGCAGGTTCATCGCTGTCGGCACCCCAGCCAGCATCGCTTTGACTTGAGCCAGTCCCGTTCCGGACGCTTCTGGGGCGAAGTATTCGACAAGACCTCCCGCCAGACATCCCCCCACCAATCCGATGGCAGGGAGTGCCAGGATAGCGGGAAATTCCTGAGATTGGGAGACGCGCCAAGCCCCCACATTTCCGACGCCTTGCTTGAGGGAGACTGCAGCCAATGCAGAAATCAGACCGATGGCGCAGGCTTCGAGAAACGCAAAGCGTTTGGGGGGTAGGAGAGATTCGATAAATCGGCGCGACAGCCACGGCGGACGGAAATATGACACGCGCAGTACCGATCGTATGAGGTTGAAATCGAAAGTCTTGGAATCGAACAGTTAGGATCTGACTTTATTCTCATCTTAGGACGATCGCGTCGCAATCTCTCCAAGGTTTTTAAAGGGAGTTGTCAAAGTTGGGTTCGATCTGCGAACATTAGCCATCGCAAGGGAACCGTCCTAGATCGTCTCAAAGTTGTCGGAGTCTAAATTGTTGAGATTTGGATCGATCTTCAAGATTTCTACCTCGTCACCGGTCTCATCTGTGGGATTATAGTAGACCAAACCCGTATTCGACTCATAAACGATCGCCGCATCTTGGACGCCGAGTTCGTCTATTTGGTTGATGGTTCCGAATTCTGCCCTCAAGGTATCATCGAGTGCTGGGAAAAGATCGGCATCTAACTGAATTCGATCTTCAGTCGGATTGAAGTCTGTGATGGTATCGACACCTAAAAACGGGTTATCTTTTGAGATCGCTGAAAGAGTATCTCCTGGTGAAATCGTCAAAAATTCTAACCGAAATGTATCTTCACCCAAACCTCCAGTTAGAAGGTCGTTTCCTTTATCTCCCGAGATCAGATCGTTCCCGTGACCGCCGTTTATAGTATCGTTTCCTTGACCGCCATAGAGTATATCTTCTCCCTGTCCGCCGTCGATTAGATCGCGACCTTGACCTCCAAAAGCCAAGTCGTTACCGTTCTCACCGTGAATACAATCATCTCCAGGACCGCCAAGTATTAGATCGTGACCTTGACCGCCATGGAGTATGTCGTTACCTTCACTACCTACAATTAAGTCGTTACCTTGATTACCAAAGATAATATCGTTTCCTCGATCTCCGAGTAGAAAATCTGAATTATTTCCTCCAAAGATTAAATCGTCACCTTGACCGGCGTAAATTGTATCTCGTCCGTCACCACCATCGGTCAAGTCGTTACCTTGATTACCAAAAATGAGATCGTTTCCTCGATCTCCCGAGATATAATCATTACCAGAATTTCCCCGCAACGAATCTTCATTTTTGCCACCATAGAGACGATCGTCTCCTTGGTGACCTGCAAGTGAATCGTTACCTTGTTTTCCAAAGATTAAGTTATTGCTTGCATCTCCAACTAGAATATCGTTTGCATTAGTTCCTTGAACACGTGAGTCCGCGTCACTTTCTGTTGAAGAAAAATGCTCCGAGATAGCATTTAAGAATGTCTCATATTTAATATCGCCTTCACTTGAATTGATGCCGGATTGCCCATCTGAATTATTTGCGGTTACGATATCAAATGGCAAATCGATTGCCTCATTGTGATTGTTGCGCTCTAAAATTACCGACATTTACCCCTCTAACAGGCATAATAAATAACAAAAAATTAGAATGGAGTTGAAATTAAATTTTTCAAGGTTTGACCTTGATTATTCATCGAAGAAAATAAATTGAAAGAATCTCGCGATTGTCTTTTTGTTTGTTTGTCTCTCCTGATTTGAACATTTTGGGAGAGATATAGCTGATTTTTTTGATTGATGCTTCCTTCAAACGCTCAGTCTCTTCGAAAAAAAAATTCTTCGTCGATCTCAATTATCAACATTGCCATTCCAGTGTAACTAACGAAAATATGTACGTGACCTGAGTGAAATTACGGATTTTCAATAAAGATTAGATAAAATTAGCTTGACTAAAAGTTTCTGGCGAATATAATCTCTACTTTGAAAAGTCTTCATAGATAGATTTTCTCGATCGTAGGATGGCTAAGGTTTTTTGCTCGGGGATATCACCTTGCCAAAAGAGATCGGACAGGTTCGAGGTTCTGTTAACATTTGATACTGGAAGTCTTTACCCGCAGTGTTTGCGAAGCATGTCGCTCGTACCGATAAAATTCAGCGATCGCATGGGGTTGAAAGCCAAATGTCAACACAGCCTAGTGCAGCGCGGCAGAAATAACTGACCAGCTCTCAACAACTGAAAGCTATGAACAATAAGCATTTTTAATGCGCGCATTTTTAATTCTGCGTAGCAGTACTAGTTCTACAAAATTCCTAGCATTCATGTCCGTATCTAAATTCGACGATCGCGACAAAGCTCTGAGTCGCGATCGAGATTGTCGGCGTACAGTTTACAATGAACCCTAACTCGATCCCCCATCTCAACGATCCCGTCATGTCTTTTTCTGGCGACCCCGGCTTGGCAAAATTGATGCAAAGCATGACCCAAAGCTTGACCCAAGACGCTTTAGTCGAGCGAGAAACCGATCGCCTGCGAACAACCCTTGAGGTCGATCGAGTGGTGCTGTACTATTTTTATCGGCAGTGGCAGGGGCAAGTCACCTTTGAATCTTTGAGCCACCATCGGTTTTCCATCCTCGGCACGACGGGTGCAGATGAGTGTTTTAACGATGAATATGCTGCCATGTATCGAGAGGGGAGAGTTCGGGCAATCGAAGATATTGACGTCGAACCCATTCACGGGTGCCATCGTGATTTCCTCTGCAGCATTGGGGTGCGCGCAAACCTAGTCGTTCCCATTCTCGCAGGAGAGAGTTTGTGGGGATTGCTGGTTGCCCATCACTGTCAGTCTCCTCGTTTGTGGTTGGCTTCTGAGATCGAAATGATGAAAACTAGCGCTCGTATCCTGGCACAGACCGTCTCAATTCGGTAATGTGAGGACAGCGATCGGCAACCCGTTCGAGAGAAGATGAAAACGACTTCATCTAATAGGGCGATCGGGAACCCCAGTACGCGACCTCGCAAGAGATCGATTCTGTCGCTACACCCGACATTAGAATGAACCATTTGCAAGATCGGCATATCTTATGACACAAGATCCACAGGCTTTGCTGCAACAACTCAATACGCTCCAGACACAAATCTTAGAGCTGGCAGCCGCCTCCAATTTATCTCCCATGCCCGCGATCGGGGAGAAGACAACCCTTGCAGACTTGAAATCCGTACTCCAACAGCTGGCATCGTCGAGTCCTGGAGTCGATCGCGACAATGCACTCGCCACCCTCGATCGATTTCTCAGTCTCACCCACCAAGATTTAGCGGACTTTCCCCCCTTAGAAAAATATAAAGACCAAGTTCGAGAATTTCGGCAAAAAATTGCCAGTGTTTCAGAAACTCAAGCGCAAGCCGACGTGCAAAGCTTGGCTGAGGGTCGCCATCCCATCGCCCTCCTCTTGAGACTGCTCGAACAACCCGATCGACTCGACGATCGAGAATGGGCGAAAATGACGGAAGTCGTCGCCAAATCCTTCGGTCAGACGATTGCCGTCGCCGTATCGAGAGGTAAACTCGTTCTCGGCAAAACCCCCGCAGTTGCAAGTACCCCCAGTCCGACGAGTCCGACGAGTCCGACGAGTCCGCCACCGAGTTCTAAAGCGGCCAGTTCTAAATCCGATGTCTTTATTTGGGGGGAAACCCAAAAAGCAGATCCAACCACCACAGCGGCAACGGCGAAATCTCCTGCCAAATCTCCCATCGTGTTCGGGGCAAAAAGTTTGGGTCTCCAAGAAAGCGCACCTCCGGCTAAAGCCACTCCCCCGGCACCGACGATTCCCCTCAAAGTTCTCGTTCACATTCAAGGCATCGGCGATCGAGAATTTGGGGCGCGGGAGTTTGCCGGAACGCGGGGTCAATCTAAGGGAATCGAAGGCTTCGGTGTCGAATTCATTCAACCGATTCCGGACGTGCAACTCGAATATATGGCACATTTAGCCGATGTGGGCGATACTCCCTGGGTTGCTAGCGGGAAATTCATCGGGACGCGGGGCGAGAATCGCCGGATGGAAGGCTTTGCTATTCGCCTCACGGGGTCGGCAGCCGATCGATATCAAGTTTGCTACGCCGCCCACATTCAAAATGTCGGCGATTCTCCAACCCTCAGCAACGGTCAGTACTGCGGCACCCGCCAAAAATCCCTCAAAATTGAAGCTCTGAAGGTTTGGATCGAGCCGAAGAGTTAAGGTCTCGGGAGCTTCAGGGGCATCGGAGGCTTGGGGAGCATCGGAGGCAACGCTAGCTCCCTTGTCCCCCTTGTCCCCTTGTCCCCTTGTCCCCTTGTCCCCTTGTCTCCCTTGTCCCCTTGTCCCTAAGCTTCGAGGGCTGTTAACAAGCACAACAACAACGCTTCCGTCCACTCGACGATCGCGCCGTAGGTATCTCCGGTATGACCGCCGAGTTTGTAGTTGAGCCACGCGCCGGTGAGGATGGCAATCGCGCTGCCCCCCAAAACCATTCCCACGGCAATTAACCAGCGATCGGGAGCGATCGGAATTTGCGTACCGCCGAGTATCAATAACAACACCAATCCCGGTATTAACTCTAAGGGCGATCGAGCTTCAGCTTTGTGGATTGCGCCTTTTCCCGTAGATTTCAGGTAGGGATAGCGGACGATCGCCACGAGTTGTCCCCAGCGCCCCCACCCAGCCACCGCCATCAGCGCCAGCCATCGGTACTGTTCGAGATCGGCCAAGGCTGCAGTTTTCAGCAAAATTACTGAGATGGCTGCCATTGCCCCAAAGGCACCCGTCACGCTATCGCTCATCACTTGTAACCGCCGTTGGGGGTCAGGCACTGCTAGCCCATCAGCCGTATCCATGACACCATCTAAATGAAGTCCCCCGGTAATGCCAATGCCGGCAACAACGACCAGGGCACTTCGCGTCAGAGCGGGCATTCCCAGCCACTGCAAGCCTAGATCGAGTAGCCCCATAAGACCGCCAACCAACAGGCCGATGAGGGGTGCAACCCGCGCGATTCCCCGAAATTCTAACGTCCAAGAGATGGGAACGGGCAAGCAAGTATAAAAGGCGATCGCCGCTGCGACAACCTGTCCTTGTTGCTGCCAAAACTGAAAACTCAGAGGAGATACCGATGGACGATCGCTCATAATATCTTTCTCCCAACTTCTATGTTCGGCCATTTGACCGATACCTCAAGGGACTGACCTGTGCCAAAATTGAATTGTACCGACTACATCTATCCATCGTCTTTTTTTCAGTAAAGATTCGCACTCACAAGTAAGCTTGCTCCCTACAGCACTTTCAGGTTTTGGTAAGATCCTATCTAAACACTTTGGAGATCTTTCAACCGGCGCTTAGGATTAAAGATGTAACACCAGAGGCTTGATTCCATGATTGAAGGTTCTTCAGATACTCGATCCCCGGCTCCGTGTATTATCGATACGGGAATTATCGTTAATAAACGCGATATGCAGAAGGTTTTAGCCGATCTCGATCGCGTTCGCTATCTCCACATTCAAGGTGGAAAACCCCTCAGTCGCGGTGAAGGGTACGTCGTCGAAGTATTTGCCGACCCCCATCATGCCACGATCGTCACTAATCATTCCCTGTACTTGAACGTTAACAGTTTTGACTGCTTGGAACTCAAGCAAGGGGTTAAATCCCAGACCTACTTCGATTTAGTTCAAGAAGGACGTATCCTGCGTTTGGTTCCCCTCACCAGCCCCCTCAAAGACGAATCCGCCGACCCGAATATGAATTCGGCAACCTTAGAAGCGGCTTTGGCACAAGTGATTGCAGCGAAGCTCGACGCTCAGTTGGATGAAGGTGGCGATATGGTTGAAGATTGGGGATTGGGAAATAGCGATTGGTAATTGAAGGGATTTCGACTCCCCTGCTCGCGTTTGTCCGGATTTTTGTCTGCCTGTGGTATCGATTGAAGTTTCTATGTGAGTCATCTCTCTTACCCAGAGACAAGTTAATTTCGAGTCGATTCTACCCTCTCCATTGCAACGAACTCAAAATTCGCATACCCGAAAGCACGGTCAATGAGACTGTTATTTTTTCGACGATATCGATGTGAGATTTAACTGGCTTCTCGCTCCAGAAATAAAGTCACAGGCCCATCATTTTCGATCGAGACCTCCATCATTGCTCCAAACTTGCCGGTTTCGACACGCAACCCACTCTGACGTAACTCGCTGACGAACTGTTCGTACAATTGTCGGGCCGGTTCGGGACTCGCAGAACGATCGAAGGACGGACGACGACCCTTACGACAGTCTCCGTACAGCGTAAATTGACTGACGACTAATAATTCACCCCCAAGATCGAGTACGGATTTGTCCCAACGACTAGCGTCTGTGGTGGGGTCGGGAAAGAGTCGCAAGTCCAAGCACTTTCGAGCCATCCAGCTCAGTTCGGCTGGGGTATCGGTACTGGCAATCCCCACCAGTAGGTTCAACCCTCGATCGATTTGACCGACGATTTCGCCGGCAACCGTGACTTGAGAGGATTTGACTCGCTGAAGAATAACGCGCATAAACGATTTTAGATTTTGGATTTTGGATTTTAGATGGAATTCTTCCATTCAACCCTAAAACCCTGACTCATCTGTAATTTTTTCTAACGTTTCTTTATTCTCCATGCTCTAAGTGTAGATTCGATCGCAGTCGCCACTGTAGGCGCGGACATTGGGGGATTATGATGATTTATTTATAGCGCGAGCAAGATGCTCGCACTAGTGCAGCACGGTAGAAATAAGTACCTAGCCTTTAACCCGCGAACGCTATGCGTACTGGGCATTTTGCATTTTTGACTTTGCACTTTTAATTCCGCGTAGCGGCACTAGTGCAATGCGGCACAAATAACAAGCTCGTTCTCAACCGGTGAAAGCTATGTACAGTAAGCATTTGTAATTTTTAATTTTGCGTGCATCGCGAGCGGTGTCGGTTTGAGTCCCGTTCAACTTTTCAAGACGCATTTTTAATTCTGCGTAGCAGCACTCGGTGTTAATTGAGACTGAGGAACGTGAAGTGGTTACCATTGTTGAGATCTAAACCCGTGACGCCTCGAACGATGCCGATGAGTTCGGTGCCGCCGAACAAAATTTGGGTATTTCCAGCTCGTTCTTGTAACGTATAATTAGCCGGCGAACCGTGAAGTTGAATTCTGTCTGAGTCTGCCTCCACGTGAAAATCGCGAATGAGAGCGAAGTCATCATTCCCCGCTGCGGTGTAGTAAGGCTGGGTAAAATCTCCGAGAACATAGGTGTCGCTATCGCCGCCACCCGTGAGAATATCTCGTTCTCCCGCCCCTCGATTGATGCCATCCGAACCACTAAGCGTATCATCAAACGAGCCACCGAATAAAGTATCGTCACCTTCGTTGCCAATTAGATAGTCAAATCCTCCATGCCCGTTCAGGAAATCGTTATCGGTCTCAACAATTTCGCGACTTCCATTCCCGGTGAGCGTATCGTCTCCGTTCCCGCCGAGGAGCCGATCGCCCTCCGTTCCCCCTGTTAAACTATCGTCTCCATTCCCACCCACAACGGTATCGGCTCCAGCACCGCCAAAAAGATTGTCGCGTCCGTTACGTCCTCGCAGATTATCGTCCGTTTCCGCACCCGTCAGGCGAATATCCCAAATGCCGTTATTAATCACCGAACTGGAGAGAATTGAGGTTCGACGGCCGCCGCGAATGCCTTCGTTGGCGTTCCCGAAAATGCGGCTGCGGGAAATGGCAACGGTTCCCAAACCGAGGTTATCGATTGCACCCCCCCCGAAACTGGCCGTATTGTCGCGAATCGTTGCGTTGGCGATCGCAATCTCTCCAAGGCTGTTGTAAATACCGCCGCCACTGAATCCAGCTTGGTTATTGGCAAAGGTACTCGCCTCAATCGTCGCATCACCGCTATTGTAGATGCCACCACCATTTTGCTGGCTATTATTGTTCGCAATTGAAGAGTTATTCTCGAGCGTGAGTTGGCTATCGCGGTCATTCCAAATGCCACCGCCATCTCGATCGGCTGTATTGCCATCGATAGTAACGTTGCTGAGGTTAACGCTGGTTATATAAGAAGCATCACCGCTATTGTAGATGCCACCACCATTCCCCGTTGCTGTATTACCGCTAATGGTACTGTCGGTGACGCTGAGGGTACTAGCCGTTTCGATTTCATCGTCGCTCAAATTGGCAATCCCGCCACCGTGGCTTCCAGAGGTATTATCCCTGACAGTACTACTTGCGATCGTCACATCACCGTAGCTGGAAATCCCGCCGCCTTGTGAGTTAGCTGTATTGTTGGCAATCTGGGAGTTGTTATTAACAGCCAGTGTCGAGTCATAAGCGTTAAAAATTCCACCACCTTGAGATCTCTTCGATAGATTGCCGCTAATGGTGCTGCTGCTGACGGTGAGACGATCTCGGTTGTAGATGCCACCACCGGTAGAACCAGCAGTATTGTCCCGAACCGTACTATCGACAATAGTTGCGTCACCGTTATTGAAAAGACCCGCACCATTAAAATCAGCGGTATTATCAACAATTTGGGTGTTATTTTCGATCGTTAGGGTGGATGCAGAACCGCTCCAAATGCCGCCACCGCGTTCGGCATCGTTGTTACCGATCGTTGTATTGCTAATGCTTGCCGTTCCCTCCGAATTCAGGACTGCTCCACCATTGCGATCGGCTCGGTTACCGGTTAAGGTGCTATCCTCGATCGTGAGATCTCCTTGGTTGAAAATTCCCCCTCCATCAGAGAGATCGTCGCAAGAGCTATTCCGATTATTGCTAATCGTACTGCCGCTTACCATCAAAGTTCCGTCGCTGAAAATCCCCCCACCATGTCCTTCGCCGGAAATGTTGCCATCTAGGGTGCTGTTATTGAAGGTTGCCGTTCCTCCCAAATTCGCAACCGCTCCGCCACTGTTACCCGCTCGGTTGTTATTAAGATTGCTATTGTTAATAATGAGATTTCCCGTACTGGCAACCGCTCCACCATTGTTCCTGGCAAAGCTATTTTCAACGGTACTGTTTTCGAGGGTTAAGTTTTCCGTATTGAAAATCGCGCCTCCATCGAAGGCATGACCATCGACCATTCGCAGTTGTCGAATCGTGACATCGACATCGGCGATGCCATCCCCATCGTCAACGATAAAAATTCCCGAATCATCGTTGCCGCTCAGAGTCAGTCGGTTGCCAAATCCAACAATTGTCAGGTCGTCTTCGATCGCAATTTCTCCTAAGGTTAAATTCAGAGTTTGTCCGTCGAGGGCACCGTTGAAGCGAATGGTATCTCGTCCGGGATTATTGTTGGCAACTTCGATCGCATCCCGTAGGGAAACGTCACCATCAAAAATATTGCCGTCTCTTTCGTCGGTGAGGGTATTGACAACATAAGTAGCCATTGTTGGTAATTCCTATTTTTGAAGTAAACGTAAGTCTGCGGCTGGCGAACTGCGATCGAACGCGATCGATTTTTACTTAGGTGACGTTCGGGCGGTCGGCAAGCCTCCTGAAAGCGAGGCAACAATACTGGGTAAATCTCCTGGCTGGGGAGAACAGGACTCTGTTCCCCATTCCCCATTCCCCACCCTCACCTGAAACAGTCTTATCCAAAACTGACGTTAATCGATAGTTGAATCGGGTAGAAGATCGATCCATTCCCGGACGAGATCGACCATCGTTAACCCTTGAAGTTTGGCAGCGCGATCGAGCTTTCGTCGGCGTGCATCGCTCAGTTGAATTTTTAGAGTGAAATTGGGTTCCGAACTTAACTCGGGAACGAGCAAGCTATATAAAAAATGGCTTCGATCGAGGCCAGGCATTTTTGTCGACATACCAAGTCATCTCCCCATGTAAAAACACGAAAAAACCTTCAAGTTACAGCTAAATTCAATTCAATCGTGTAACTTAAAGGCTTCTCGCAAAATTCGAGGCAAAATTCTGCAACGCCGAGAATATTTTTACAAAGGTTTACATTATGCCTGCGAACGCAAGACTCAAAATTCCCCATTCTGCGTTTCGGACGATTCATCTTCTACGGGGAGAACCGATCCGACGATCGTGACTTCTGCCAAATTTCCCGCATCGATCGCATCTAACAAATTGCGCCAGGCTTGCTGAAGTTGGGGGTCTTGCGGTGATGCTTGCAAACGCTCTGCGGCTAGGTAAAAGGCATCGTACCAAATATCGGGGAGAGCCGCCTGGATACTGCGATCGCGTTCTGGGGTTCGTGCCACTCGCTGCACCCAACCGTGTACTTCCAAATTCGGTTCGGGGATGGTGCTGTCTCGACAGTAGAGTTGGAAATACCAGTGGTAGTACTGTTCTTGAGCCAGAGCGTATTCTGGCGTGGCGGGGAGAGTGATGCTGACGATACCGGGTTGTTCGGGTAGTGCGAATCGAGTTTTGTAGAGGCGCTCTTGCTCTCCAGGCCACAGGAGAACTGAAAATTCGCCATATTTGACCTCATCGGCACTGAAAGGCACGTAGAAGAAAAACGTTGGATGTTCGGACACCGTCAAGACCGGATTTTCCATGGGAATCAGGGCTTTGAGGGTATCGTCAGTACTGTTGCACGAAGAGGCAAAGGGGTTGAGCGCGCCACCGGGTTCCGTTTGATTCGGCGGTGGGGTGGATGGGGGGTTGGGCGGACTTTCGCGGCGTTCTTGTTGGAAGTGCGATGTTGAATTGGGGGAGATGCGATCGAGGTTCGAGGCCGGTGCGGGTAGCCCGAATCCGAGCGTCCCCAGGGCGATCGCGCCAACAAAAAGTCGTTGCCAGATAACTGATTTGAAATTGGGATCGTTCATGAATTGTTTGTCAAACTCGAAAATAAGCCATGCGATCGACGGCTTCTAATATGGCAGAAGTCGATGCATTAGATCGTCGTGATGAAGAGACTGCTGGTGAAAACTCAGTTTTCGTGTGGACGCTATCGGAGTTTGAAGTGCATTTTCTCAGATGTCGAATAGACTTCTCCAGAAATCAAAACTCAAATCAATTTCAATAGTTCAGTCATGAATTGATTCTCCCTTTCCCCCTTAACCCTTCCCCCTTAACCCTTTTTCTCCAGATGTCTAATGGCAATACGCAGATAATCCAGAAGTGGATTCATCGAATTCGATCGGTCTGCCGCTTGCATCCGATGAGCGATCGAGTTTCTGCATTCTCCACAAACTAGGTACGTCTCGATGAGGGGAAGTTATGCATATACAGCCACCGCTATATGAACTAGGATACTCGTGAGGGTGTGCTTCGGAGGCTTCGGGAGCGAAGGGGGCAGGGGGGGAAAGACCTCGGGTGAATTACACAATGGTTCGATGTTGTCTTCAGTAGAGTGGCGACTGCCGTAGCACGACGGAAACGGATGAGGGTAGGGAGGCACAGATGCAAAACTCGGGGGCGATGCTTACTTCCGTCGTCGATCGCCCAAATAGATCGCCAGTAACAAGGTATCTTCAAGATTAGCCGTTATGTAAGGATTTATGAGATGCTCGTACAGCAATCATTATCCCCTCAGTAACGATATGGACTGGCTGCTAGACCCCTTGAATTACGAGTTTATGCGGCAAGCGTTAACGGCAGGTGTGCTGATGGGCATTTTGTGTCCGATTGTTGGCACTTATCTGCTTGTGCAGCGGATGGCGCTGTTGGGTGATGTGGTGGCCCATGCGGTGCTGCCAGGGCTAGCGATCGCCAACTTCCTTAATATTCCTTTGCTCGCCGGAGCCTTTGTCTCTGGTATGTTGGGAACCTTTGTCACGGGCTGGATTCGCTCGCACTCTAAAGTCAAGGTCGATGCGGCCATGGCCATCACCTTCTCCAGCTTTTTCTCACTCGGCATCGCCCTGCTCACTAGCCTGCGCAGCCGCTTAGATCTTGAAGAGCTGCTTTTTGGCGATATCCTCAGCATTGCCCCAGCAGATGTGTGGGAAATTGGGTTTGTAACGCTTGCGGTGTCGATCGGCGTGAAGGTGTTCTATAAGGAGCTGTTGTTTTTTACGTTTGACCCGTTAGGTGCAGAAGCAGTTGGTCTGCCGGTAGCTGCGATGAATGTTGGGTTAATGGCTGCAATTACGCTGACGATTGTCGCCAGCATCAAGGCTGTGGGCGTAATTTTGGTAGTGGCGCTGATGGTTAGCCCGGCGGCGGCGGCCTATTTGCTCACCAAAGAACTGCACTGGATGATGGTGGTAGGCGCAGGGTTAGGTGTGTTTTCTTCCCTGGCGGGGATGTACATTAGCTACTATCTCAATACGCCGTCTGGGCCGGCGATCGCGCTAACGCTTTTTGCCTGCTTTCTATTGGCGTTGCTGTTTAGTCCGAGTCAAGGGATTTTGACCCGCAGCCGAGGGGGATTCAAAGCTTGATGGCGAGGGTCTAATTTCAGGGACTTAATTCAGGGGCTTAATCGTATTATCCAGAATTTCGATCGGTCAACAGCTAGCAGGTAAACGGAATGGAGTTCCGATCGTGCACAGCTGCTTGGATATTTGCACCGTAGGCTTGTTGAATATTTTCCATCGTCATAACGGCTTGCGGCGTATCGTTGGCTAGCACGCGGCGATTGAGCAACAGCAGACGATGATAGCGATTGAGCGTCTCACCCCACTCATGAGAGCAAACCAGCAGCGTTTTACCCTGCTCGCTGAGGTCGGCGAAAATGCTCAGCATGATGGCTTCTGTTTTTTTATCGATGCCGCTAAAAGGCTCGTCTAGCAAAAACAAATGGGCCTGCTGGGCTAAGGCGCGAGCTAGAAAAATTCGCTGCTGCTGACCGCCCGAGAGCTGACCGATCGGACGGTTTTTGAGGGGTAACATTTCCACTCGATCGAGCGCTGCACTCACTAATTTTTTTGCTTTGGCATTGGGAGAGCGCCCCCAGCCCAGGGCTTTTGTCTGCGCCATCATCACCACATTCCAGGCCGTGATGGGATAGTCCCAATCAATTTGCGATCGCTGCGGCACATAGGCGACCTGCCGTCGCTGCTGCTTGAGCGAAGCCCCGTTCAATAAAATCTGCCCCCGATAGGGCGTTAGACCCAGAATCGCTTTGAATAGGGTGCTTTTTCCCGCGCCGTTAGGACCAATGAGCCCGACCCATTCGCCTGGGTGCAACGTCAGCGAAACTGCCGTGAGTGCTTCGATGTCTCGATAGTTAACCGATAGGTTCTCGACCGTTAGCATACTAAAAAGTAATAATCATTATCGATTTGCAAGTGTATATCGACCGCTTTTAGGGTTCAAGCTCCGGCAAAGACTCGCTGAGCAGGAGAACACTGCCTTCACCTTCCCTAAGCTTCACGACGATCAGGTAGCGAGGCATTTCGCCTTGTAAAAGTCGGTACGCCAATCCGGCAGAAAAGTTTTTTTGGGGCTGGGGAGCAAAACCTGTATTGCTGCTAAGTTCGGGCATGACCACGTCTCGAAAAACCTGTTCTGGTGTTTGCTCTGGAAAGTGAGAAAAGGAGGAAACGTCAAGCTTGCGCTGCTTGTTTTCATCGAAGAATCGATCGATCTGCCCTGGTTCTCCGAAGTGATCGAAGATTTCGAATAGAGTGAATCCAAATCCATCATCCTGGTCCTTAAGATTGCCAACCAAGTTCTTCCAGTCCGCTGCGATTCTGACCTCATCGGGAGGCGTGACTGGTGTGGGAGTTGAAGGGACTGGTGACGGCTTGGGCGCAGGAGCGGGATCTGGATCGGGAGTTGCCTTGGGCGCAGGCTTATCGATGGGGCGATCGCTCGTCTCAATGATGGGGTCATCTAGTGTCAAGTCTGCATCGGGGTCTGCCTCGGGCACAGGCTCGTCGATGGGGCGATCGCTCGTCTCGGTTATGGGGTCATCTAGTGTCCAGTCTGCATAGGGGGTTGCCTCGGGCACAGGCTCGTCGATGGGGCGATCGCTCGTCTCGGCGATCGGGTCATCTAGTGTCCAGTCTGCCGGTGTGGGCTGAGACTCGGATGCCCGCAGCGTTGGCAGCTGGCTTGCGTCAACTAGAGAAATTGAGCTTATGGGGATTGGGATTGGGGTTGAGGATACTGCCGAAGGGCGAGGCTTTTCTTGCAATGGGAAGAGGGCTAACACACTGTGGAGCAGTATGGAGAGGAAAAGTGCTACACCGCGATCGCTCTTTTTGTCCATGGCTGTGCAGGCTAAACAATCCTAAAATCTAGTTGTTGACAGGCGAAACGACTAGATTTATAATACCGAGCGATATGATAATGATAATCGTTACTAGTATTATGTCATTGTTACCGCCTGTCAAACAATAGCCCATGAAACGTTCTTTTCACCTATTCACTGCGCTTGCTGTCCTTGGCGGAGCATCCACTCTCTTTCTCAACGATCGGGCCGCCCACAGCCAAGCCAATCCTCAAGTGGTAGCCAGCTATAGCGTACTGTGCGATCTCACCGAGCAAATCGCTCAAGACACCCTAGACGTAACCTGCCTGATAGAAGCGGGTGAAGATCCCCACATCTACAACGCCACCCCTGCCGACAGGCGTGCCATTGAATCCGCCGATTTGGTTCTGTACGGGGGCTACGGGTTCGAGCCAGACATTATTCAAATGGTTGAGGCGACAGATGGCGATGCTCCTCAAATTGCCGTTTCCGAAGTTGCCATTCCCGAGCCGCTTTTAGGGGCAGCTCACGACCACGGTAGCCATGACGAACATGACGAACACGGTCATGATGAGCATGGCCATGACGAACACGGCCATGACGAACACGGCCATGATGAGCACGGCCATGATGAGCACGGCCACGATGAACACGGCCATGACGAACATGATAAACATGGTGAAGAAGATAGTGAACCCGATCCCCATGTCTGGCACGATGCAGAAAATGGCATTGCGATGGTACGTACGATCCAAACGCAGCTCAGTGAAGTTTTTCCTGACAATGCCGACCTTTACCAAGCCAATGCACAGAGCTTAATCGCTCGGCTTACTCAGCTCGATACTTGGATCGAGCAACAGGTAGACACGGTTCCCGAATCGCAGCGAGTACTCGTGAGTACCCACGATGCACTGGGCTACTACGCCGAGGCTTATGGCATTCGCATTGAGGCTGCTTTAGCGAGTTTTAGTACTGAAGCTCGTCCGTCAGCGGCCGACTTAAGAGAACTGATCGATGTTGTTGAAGGCAGCAACATACCGGCTATCTTTATCGAGTCAACTAGCAACCCTGGACTGATTGAAGCGGTTTCTAGAGAAACAGATATCGGGATTTCAGAAGAGCCTCTTTACGCCGACAGCTTAGGAGAAGCTGGTCCCGCATCGACCTATACAGGCATGCTGATGACCAATACCTGCACAATTGTCAGCGGTCTGGGTGGCAGATGCAACGAAGCTGCTGCACAGGCATTTCTCGAGTGACATACTCCCGGTGCTAACATAAGGGCGCGTAAGGCGCGCCCCATGTAGAGCGCGGGGCGAAGCGTCGCGGAGGGTGCTGGCAGGGTAGCTCAGATGTCTAATAGATATCTCCAGAAATAAAATCAATTTCGATGCCGAATTCATACATTTTTTATCCCTTTCCCCCTTAACCCTTCCCCCTTAACCCTTTTTCTCCAGATGTCTAATGGCAATACGCAGATAACTCAGAAATGGATTTATCGAATTCGATCGGTCTGCCGCTTGCATCCGATAAGCGATCGAGTTTCTGCATTCTCCACAAACTAGGTACGTCTCGATGAGGGGAAGTTATGCATATCGCATGACGGAAATAGATGAGGGTAGGAGAGGTGGGATGCAAAACTCGGGAGCTATGCTTAACCTCGTCGTTGCTGGATTTGGGCGATCGGTAATAACAACGTCTCTTCAATTTCCTGTCGTACCTCTCGACTAAGGTAGCAATCGTTATTCAAACAATTGGCGAGCAGTTTGTTCGCTTCGTGATACTGCTCTAAGAATTCTTTTTGTTCCGCGCTGAATTGCCAGTCGTGTCCGATATTGCGATACTGAATCATTGCTGCTCTCAACTGCTCTCTCCATGCTTCACTATTGGCCTGCCACCAAGATTTAAATTCTTCTGGATCTCCTTTCGGATCGGGACGGTGTGCCATTAGATCTTGCAGAACCTGTGTCAGCTCTGGATATAGGGTTCGGGAGAGGTCGAGGTTGAGCTTGAGGGAGAGGTCGAGGTTGAGCTTGAGGGAGAGGTTGAGCTTGAGGGAGAGGTAGACGTAAAGGTAGAAGTCGAGGTTGAGGTTGAGAGAGAGGTCGAGACCAAGAGAGAGGGATCGGGAGAGTTTGAGGTTGAGGGAGAGGTCGAGGGTTTGGGAGAGGTCGAGACCAAGAGAGAGGGAGAGGTAAAAAGCTCGAATGGCAACCAGTTTATAAGGAGCATCAACCGATCGCGCTTTCTCATCCAACCACATCAAAAACTGCTGTAACTTTTCATCTCCCGCCAACAACCCATCGATCCGTTCCTTCATTAACTGCAACAACACATCGGCACTATCCAACATCCCCACCGCCAGCAAAAATACCTCTCGCCAGCTTTTATCGGTAACGTGACTGACTAACTCCAGCAAGCTCGGATCGTCCATCGCGTCTGGATTGCAACGGGTGACGATTTTCTGGGCGGTGAAATATTCGTGAAACGTCAGGTGAGAGAACGAATAAATCTTTCTTGCTCGTTCCACAAATAAACCGTGCTGGGCTTCAATAGATTTCAAAACCGCCGCACTGTCGCATTCCAACGCTTCCGGGTCGGTGCTGGCACCCGGTAAGTTTTCGATGTACTGGCTGATGTAGCATTCCACCTGCCGTTGTTTGAAGAAATAGTTCCCCGCTTTAAAAGTTGTATGAGCAACGTTCCCGAGTAAATCTTGCTTGCGTTTGAGGGAAAGCTTTTGGTACACTTCATCCCGTTCGATGTTGCGCGTGGCATCCCATTTTTTCAGCAACACATCCACTCCCGTCTGGTACAACTCAGCGCGATTGCCCGGAAAGCTGCCGGAGTCTTCAAACACCAGACACAACAGCGTCAGCAATAAGGGACTCGTCGCCAGTTCGCGGATGGGTTCGTCTTCTTCCAGCTTTTGGGTAAACCGTTCGGCTTTGATGGGATCGTTTTTGCACTCAAACCACTTGCTGGAAAAATCGGCAATTTGCGTGTCGTCGAAGTCGGCAATTTCTACCTCGCTAAAAGACTCGAATCGATATTCCTGGGCGGCAATCCGGCAGGTAATGATGTATGGATTTTGGGGAAATTGCTGGGAAATCTCCTCGATTTGCCGCAAAACCCGACGGCTATCATCATCTCGAACTTCATCCAATCCATCTAACAACAACAATGCCCGACCCCCGCGCACCATCTCTGCAAGGGGAACTCCTTTTTTAAAATAGGCATTGAGATAGGTCAGTAAATCCGGTTTTCCCGGTTTGTCGGCAAAATCCTTCAGCGTTACGAATATCGGAACCCGCGCGGCTTGGAATTTTCCACCCATGCACAGCATTGCCAAATGCTTGAGAAACGTGGTTTTTCCCGAACCTGGTTTTCCCAGCACTATCAATTTCGTGTACTTGTCAACGGCTTCCAATCCCGGAACCCGCTCTTCTCGCACGTTTCCCAGACAAACCCGATCGAACTGTTCGCGATCGACTTTTCCGTTTAAATCTGCCAGTTCTCGCCCGATGCGCCCGGTAATTCTCTCCAGAATATTAACGCGGGTATAAATCTGACCTAATCCGATGGGTTGGTTCATATCCAAGACTCGCATTGTGCCGCACTTTTCCTGGATATAGGGTTGAATGGCGTTTCGCACTTTCTGTACTCGCGCGTCGATATCAGGTTCGGCATCCTCTGCGACTATTGAATTTTGAGGCTGCCAACATCGATATCGCTGCTCAAGATACTCTCTCAAGCGGATTTCTTTCCGTCCGCGAACCGTTTTCAAGTGAAATTTCGAGTAAATCTCCGTCAAACGTTTTTTTAGCGCCCCTTCGGAAATATTCAGAGCCTCATCAATTTTGGCTCGACTCATATCATCCCCAAATAGATGCAGAAATACATCGATCTGCTCCTGACTTAATTCTTTCTCGCCTGCAATCTTTTTTAAAAAGGGTTTGGGGAATGACATGAACTCAGCTTGCAAAGGTCTCAAGGTCAGTTTAGCTAAGTTTTTAGTCGATTGCAGTTTACCCAAAAATTAGAAGGTAGACAGTGGGGGAACAGGTATAAGATTTGCACTTTCGATCGCATAACTACTTACCCTACGATTCTGAATCTCGGAGGGCGAAGCATTTGGATTGTAGACTTTTGGTTTTACTCATGACATATCGCTCAAATGCTTTGCCCCTACAGGTGGGAAATCATCAAAAAAATGCCGAATTCTGGCAAAGTCTGGGTAAGTCCGTTAAAGTCCGGCTAAGTCCGAGAGATAAGTACCAAAAGGAATTGCGATAGTGAATTCAGTCAATCAACTGAGGCAAAAAAATGAATCCCAACAAAGTCACTCCCGCATTCCACCAAGTCTTTTTCACTGTTGTCTGCTTCACTCTTCTTTCCGGTGGCGGTTCTTTCTGGCTAGCGGGAAAAGATAACCTTTCCCCCGAGCAAACCCGCATTTTTGAAACTTGCAATACCACCTGGAATATGGGGATTGGGGCGATATTTGGATTGCTTGGAGTTCGGGCGATAAATCCCTTAAACTCACAAGAAGAGGAGGAGTAATCTTGAGGTAATAGAGCGTAGGGGTCAAGCGCGTCGCCATGTGCGAAGAGATATACGACTGTTGACTCCTACAAGCTTGCTCTCGATGGCATTTCTTGAATCGATGAGGTGCAGACGATCTCCCTAAATCCCCCTGAATAAGGGGGACTTAAGGTTCAAAATTAGTCTTCACAGACTTGAGAATGTCTACAAATCAAAGAGGAATTTAATCAATCTAAACTGTGATTTATTTCGCTCCGACCGGCATACCCAAAATCTCTTCAATCTTCGGCATTTCTTCCAACGGAATTACCCGTCCTTCATCTTCAAATCCATCAATTTCATTGAAGTTGAGATAGCGGTACAAATCCGAAGCAAAGGGGTCGATTTTCTCTTTGACAATCTCCAGGTATTCTTCCACCGTGGGAATGCGTCCTAAGAGGGCACAAACCGCCGCCAACTCCGCAGAACCTAGATAGACGCGCGCCCCCTTACCCATGCGGTTGTTGAAGTTGCGGGTGGAGGTAGAAAACACCGTTGCCCCATCTTCTACGCGGGCTTGGTTGCCCATGCACAGAGAACATCCGGGCATTTCCGTACGCGCCCCGGCGGCGGCAAAAATACCGTAGACCCCTTCCTCGCGCAATTGCTTTTCGTCCATCCGGGTGGGGGGGCAAATCCAGAGGCGACCTTTGACCGTTCCCGCCCCTTCCAAAATCTTGGCGGCAGCGCGATAATGACCGATATTAGTCATGCAAGAACCGATGAACACTTCATCGATTTGGTCGCCCACACATTCGGACATTAACTTAACATTATCCGGGTCGTTGGGAGCGGCGACAATTGGCTCTTTTATTTCGCTTAAATTCACCTCAACGGTATCGGCATATTCGGCATTTTCATCCCCTTGCATTAACTCGGGATTTGCCAACCATTGCTCCATTTTCGCCACCCGACGCATAATCGTCCGAGCATCGCTATAACCCCGCGCGACCATATTTTTGAGTAGGGCAACATTCGATCGCAAATACTCGGCAACGGTATCTTCGCTGAGTTTAATCGTCGAACCGGAACAAGACCGTTCCGCCGTCGCATCGGTCAATTCAAACGCCTGTTCCAGCTTCAAATCCGGCAGACCTTCCATCTCCATAATCCGCCCGGAGAAGACATTTTTCTTATTCTGTTTCTCCACCGTCAGCAATCCTTTTTGGATGGCAACGTAGGGAATGGCATTCACAATATCGCGCAGGGTAATTCCCGGTTGCAACTCGCCGGTAAACTTAACCAAGACCGACTCGGGCATATCCAAGGGCATCACCCCCAAAGCTGCCGCAAACGCCACCAACCCGGAACCGGCCGGGAAGGAAATCCCTAAGGGGAAGCGAGTGTGGGAGTCGCCGCCGGTTCCCACGGTATCGGGCATCAGCATCCGGTTCAGCCAGGAGTGGATGATGCCATCTCCCGGACGCAGGGCAACCCCAGCCCGTTGGGCGAAGAAGTCGGGGAGGTTTTGATGGGTTTTGATGTCTACGGGTTTGGGGTAGGCGGCGGTGTGGCAGAAACTCTGAATCACCAAATCGGCGCTAAACCCGAGGCAGGCCAGTTCCTTGAGTTCGTCGCGGGTCATCGGACCGGTGGTATCTTGGGAACCGACGGTGGTCATCACCGGTTCGCAGGAGGTTCCGGGACGCACGCCGGGAAGTCCGCAGGCTTTGCCCACCATTTTCTGGGCGAGAGTGAAGCCTTTGCCCGTATCGGCCGGCATTTGGGGGCGGGTAAAGATGGGGCTGATTCCGAGTCCGAGGGCTTCGCGGGTTTTGTCCGTGAGGCTGCGCCCGATGAGGAGGGGAATCCGGCCGCCAGCGCGCACTTCATCAACGATGGTATCGGGTTTGAGGCTGAAGGTGGAAATGACATCCCCGGCAGCGTTGGTGACTTCGCCTTTGTAGGGATGGATGGTGATGACATCGCCAGTTTCCATCTTCGTCACGTCGCATTCGATGGGCAGGGCACCGGAGTCTTCGGCGGTGTTGAAGAAAATCGGGGCGATCGCACCTCCTAAAATATACCCCCCAGCGCGTTTGTTGGGAATGAAGGGAATATCATCGCCAATGTGCCACAGCAGGGAGTTAATCGCCGATTTGCGCGAAGAACCGGTTCCCACCACGTCGCCGATGTAGGCTACGGGATGTCCTTTTTCTTTGAGTTGGGCGATGGTATCCAAGCCTTCAGGCATCCGCGACTCCAGCATTGCTAAGCCGTGGAGGGGAATATCCGGGCGAGTGGTGGCGTGGGGGGCCGGAGAGAGGTCGTCGGTGTTGGTTTCGCCGGGAACTTTGAAGACAGTGACGGTGATGGTTTCGGGAAGTTCGGGACGACTGGTGAACCAATCTGCATTCGCCCAGGCATCGATGACTTGTTTGGCGTGGGGATTGCCCTCGGCGAGTTCGAGGACGTCGTGGAAGGCATCGAAAACGAGGAGTGTTTTACTCAATGCCGTCGCCGCAGTCGCAGCAATCTTGCTATCTTCAGATTTGAGCAGTTCGACTAAAGACTGGACGTTGTAGCCACCGACCATGGTTCCGAGGAGGAAAACGGCTTCTTCAGAGGAAATGAGGGGGCATGGGATATCTCCTTTGGCGACACCGGTGAGAAATCCGGCTTTGACGTAGGCCGCTTCATCGACACCGGGCGGAACCCGATCGCGCAGCAATTCTAGCAAAAATTCTTTATCCGCATCGGGGGGATTTTTGAGCAACTCGCACAAGTCGGAGGTTTGGGCGGCATCGAGGGGTAAGGCGGGAATTCCGAGGGCGGCGCGTTCTGCGGCGTGTTTGCGGTATGCTTCCAACATTCGGGTCTTCTCCATAAACAGTATCGGTGTATTAAGAATGTTAAATCTTTATCCATGTTTACGGATACTCCCGCACCATAAGTTCGATGCAAGGTGCGATCGCATTTTGGCCGGTTGAGTGATGCGATCGCCATTCATCGGTCAGAAACCCCCGCACGTTCTTTGGACACAAATTCCCCTGGGGTAGATCCCCCTCCCGTCCACGGCAGTCCGGTCTTGGGGTCTCCCCAAGACCGGACTGCCTCCCCTTCAAAAGGGGGAAGCCAGAGGATGCGCGCGCAGTTAGTTGGTCCGGGAAGCCATAGGATGCTTCGCGGTGTGTGGGTTGGCAACTGTTTCTAGTACCGCTACAGGTCATTAAAAATGCGTCTTGAAAAGTTGAACGGGGCTCAAACCGACACCCCCTGCGCCCGCGATGCACGCAAAATTAAAAATGCTTACTGTACATAGCTTTCAACGGTTGAGAACAAGCTGGTTATTTCTGCAGTGCTACACTAGTTTCCCCCTTAAAAAGGGGGGTTAGGAGGGATCTCGGATCTCAATTGATTAGACCGGAATCCTGGCTTTTATAGCGGTTTTCATAATGGTAGACCCCAGGCAATTGAAACGGGGTCGGCACGGGGGCACGACCCCTACATTACCGATGTCTTTTCACATTTTTTGAGTGAACTCGCGTTCGGGGTCAATATTTTTGAAAACGGCTGTAATTGCATTTCAATACGGTTTTGTCAAGTGAAAAATATGAGTTCGATCGAATGAAGAATACGATCGCATCCTCAACCCCGACTCTGCATATTTCTTGTTCTTTTCACCTATAACTAAGACAACAACACCCATTTTTGCCTTTGCCGAGAGTGAATTTAGGGATTGAATACAGCAAATAACGGTTTGTGCTGATGATTTGGAGAAGCCAACGAAATCAATGAAAACTCGATCGCCCAATTTTGGAGATGCACAGATCGCAGCATCCTCCTCACGGGCGCATCTACAGGCGATCGAGTTTTATATCGGCAAAGTAAAAACCCGATCGCTCTTGGGTAGAAAAAGGCTCAGACAGACCGTAAAGCGATCGCAGTGAAGACATAAAACGCGCGAGGGATGCAACTCATTGCAACCAAACGCGCAAATTTCGATTTAACAAAGCAGATTTCTTGCCCCTCAGCGGCAAGAACGCTCGTTGCAGTCGAGCGCATGCTTGGGCATGGAGACATAGATTAATGAGTAAAGTAGTGACCCTGAAGTTCGTAAACGGGAGTCTCGAACAGGGATTTTCAGTGATTTTGCAAATTGCCAACGAAGGCGAGCGAGCATCGTTTCAAACGATCGCCCAGTTACCACCAGCACCGGAGATTCCCCGGTTCTACCACCAGTGGCAAACAATTTATCGCTCTTTAGGAGAACCCATCCGGCGGGTGGCAACCCCCCATCGAATCGAATTTATGCCGGAGGAAGCCACCCACGTTTCGAGCGAAGATTGCGATCGCATTGCCGAGCAACTCTCCAAGCGGATGAATTCCTGGCTGCGGGCAGAATCCTTTCGGGCAGTGCGCGAAGGACTGTTGGAAAACCTGAAACGCACCGATGCCATTCGGCTGCTGCTGCAAACGGAAGACGTGCAACTGAAGCGGTTACCCTGGCATCTTTGGGATTTCTTCGATCGCTATCCCAAAGCCGAAATCGCCCTCAGCCTTTCCAAGTACAAACGCAGCCACCCCGCCGCATCCACAAGCCCCAAGGTGAAGATTTTGGCGGTTTTGGGGAATAGTTCCGGCATCAACATCGAAGCCGATCGGATTCTACTGGGAAAACTGCCCAATGCCAAAGTCCGATTCTGCGTTAAACCCCAACGCCAGCACATTAACGATCGCTTGTGGGATGAGGGATGGGACGTGTTGTTTTTCGCCGGACACAGTTCCAGTAACGCCAACGGCGAAACCGGACGAATTCAGATTAACGACAAAGAAAGTATTTCCCTCAACCGCCTCAAATACGGACTCTCCCGCGCGGTGAAAAACGGTCTCAAGCTGGCGATTTTCAACTCCTGCGACGGATTGGGACTGGCGAAGGAACTGGCGCAATTGCAGATTCCTCAAATTATCGTCATGCGCGAACCGGTTCCCGACATGGTGGCGCAAGCGTTTCTCAAATCCTTCCTCAAAGCCTTCTCTCGCGGCGTTCCCTTTTATCTGGCGGTGCGAGAAGCGCGGGAACGGTTACAAGGTATTGAAGATCGATTTCCTTGCGCCACTTGGTTGCCGATTATTTGCCAGCATCCCGCAGAACGACCGCCGACTTGGGCGAGTTTGGGGGCGAGTATGGGGGTGAGTTCGACTCCCATCGCCTCGGCAGAAGATAGCGATTTGAGAACCACCCAGGTTCTCGATAATACTCATATGAGCGGGGAGATTGGCATCGATGTCGTCAAAGTCCGCATTCCCGTCCCACCCGCGAAAACTCCGAAGAGAACTCAGAACACGACTAAAACCCATAAAAACCCTCGTTCCGCACCGCTACGGCATAAACCCTCTCCCACAAAACCATCTGTTAGGAAACACCGCCCGAAATCTAGCAAAAAATCGTTCCTAGCCCGAGTCAAAGAAGCAGCCAATAGCGTGGCAACGGCAGCCGGGAAACTCTATGAATTCCTGTCCTGGGTGCAGCAAGTCAGTATCGAGATTCTGCAACTGATGGTGTTTGCCGGGATTGGCAGTGGATTGGGGGCGGCTGTGGGATTTTTCCTCACCTACCATTCTCCCTTTTCCAAGGGCATCAAAATGCTTCTGTCTCGATCGGGATTTTCCCTTCCCCTAGGCATTACCCTCGATCTCGAACCATCGCTGTTGGTGTTTCTATGTGCCGGATTGGGGGTGGCTTGGGGACTGAGCAAAGTGACCCATCTCGAGCGAGAACCAGCAGTCTTCGCACCCATGGGGATTGCGGCGGTTGGTTACGGAGTCGCCTGGTGCGTCTGGCAATTCGATACGGCCGATACCACGGCGGCGACGATTTCCCATTTTGGAGCGATCGTCGTTCTCTTTCTCTTCCTGGGGATGAGATTTACCGAACACCCCGTCATGCATACGTTAATTGGGTTTTTCGGAACGGCGATCGTTTTGCCTTGGTTTGTGGGCGGCAGTGACTTTCAAACGTTTACCCGATTGATGCTGGTGAGTCAAAGCGCACCGGTGAGTTCCAAAGCCCTGCTGATGGTGGCTCACATCAAACCCCTATTCTGGCAAAGCATTCAGTTTTTTACCGTTCTGGGTTTGGTGGCTAGTTTTTGGTTGGGAGTGAGTTACTATCTCGTTCTACCCCGTTGGAGTTGGCGTTAGGGGGATGGGGAGGAGGGGTGTGGGGTGTAGGTGTAGGGTGTGGGGGAAGACAAGGGAGATACCAACAACCCACCTATTGTCCATTCACTCCCTCACCTGGTTGTCAGGAGGGCAAAGCATTTGGATATGTCAGGTTTCGTTTTGCCCATCATTTATCGCCCAAATGCTTGTGCCCCTACAGTACCCCCTCTCCCTAAACCCAATCCTTCGCCCGATCGACGGCCTTCTTCCACAGGCTAAAATTCTCTTGGGCGGCGGCGGCACCGGCACCAGGTTCGAAGACGCGATCGATTTTTCGGTTGCCCACCAAGGTTTTGTAGGAATCCCAGAATCCCACGGCTAACCCGGCTGCAAAGGCCGCACCCTGGGCGGTGGCATCGAGAATGGCGGGACGTTCGACGGGGATGCCGAGGACATCGGCTTGGAATTGCATCAGGAAGTCATTTTGACAGGCCCCGCCATCGACTTTCAGGGTTTGAATGGGAGTACCGCTATCTTCGTTGACGGCTTCGACGACTTCTTTGACTTGATAGGCGATCGCTTCTAAAACTGCCCGTACCATCTGTTCCCGCTGCACCCCTCGGGTAATCCCCAAAAAGGCACCTCGGGCGCTCATATCCCAGTGGGGCGCACCTAAACCGCTCAGGGCGGGGACGAAATAAACGCCGCCGTTATCTTCTGCTTGGCTTGCCAGAGCTTCGGTTTCGGCGGCCGTCGAAATTAGTTTCAACCCGTCTCGCAACCACTGAATGCAGGCCCCAGCGGTGAACATACTCCCTTCGATCGCATATCCGATTTCCGGGGCAATTTCTGGGGAATCCCCGGCACCGGATTGACTCCAGCCGACGGTGGAGAGTAAATAATTCTTCGATCTCGCAATCTCGTCCCCGGTATGGGCAACTAAAAACGCGCCGGTTCCGTAGGTGCATTTGAGGGAACCGGGACGGTTGCAGCCGTGGGCGAATAAGGCGGCTTGCTGGTCTCCGAAAATGGCGGCGATCGGAATTTCGACTCCCAAAATACTGGCATCGGTGCACCCGAATTCTCCCAAACTGGTCTGAATCTGGGGCATAATCCCCTCGGGAATGCCAAATCGATCGAGCAGGGTGTCATCCCAGGTGCAAGTTTTCAGGTTCAGCAGCATCGTCCGGCTGGCGTTGCTGTGGTCTGTGGCGTGGACTTTGCCCCCAGTTAAATTCCACAACGCCCAGGTATCGATCGTACCGGCGAGGACGTTGTCCCAATCCACGGATTCGTGGGTGTTCGCCCAATCGATGAGCCAGTTCAGTTTGGTGGCACTGAAGTAGGCATCAAGGACGAGTCCGGTGCGATCGTAAATATCTTCAACGAACCCCTGTTCTCGAAGTTGGTTGCAAAGGGGGGCCGTTCGGCGATCTTGCCAGACGATCGCGTTATGCAGGGGTTTGCCGGTGGTTTTATCCCACAGCAGGCAGGTTTCTCGCTGCACGGTAAGACCGATGGCGGCAATCTCCCCCGCATCGATTCCGGCCTCTTTGACGGCGTTTTGCATCGCCCAGGTCAAATCCTGCCAGATTTCCGTCGCGTCGTGTTCCACCCATCCCGGTTGGGGATAGTATTGAGTCAGTTCCTTATAAGCTTGAGCGACGATTTGACCGTCTGCATTGAAGAGAATGGCTCGATTGCCGGTGGTGCCCAGATCGAGAGCCATGATGTAGGCCCGATTTTGACTCGTCATGAGTAAGTGTCCTGTAAGAAGTGGTCGAAAAATCGATCGGCATGGGGGAAATAAGGTTTCGAGAGGGCGATCGAACCCATTCTCTCGATTTACATTTCCTCGGTTCCCAGTTCGCGAGCGATCGATTCGTCCAAAACCTCATTGAGACAATTTACCTCCCTCTATCGCGCGCGCTCGATCGTCAATGCGAGGAGGATGGGAGTTGCTGCTCCTGAGCGACTGTAACTCAAATATTTGCTCCGTGCAATCCGATCGAAGACAATCGTTACGTTCCGATACTTTTGAGCGGTCAGATCCTACGCTTTTTGATGCAAGAATTGCTTGAATTGGTGAACCTGTCGTGTCAAGAACTCGAAAAGGAAAACCAAGAGCGTAATTGATGGCAATGCCGGAAGAATTGATTGAAGTAGCTTGCCACGATTTTTGAGTAAAAGTGCTTATTCAATCGAGAAAATGATGGCGATCGCAAGGTTAGATTCTCAGGGTTGCCAGAGTCGATGGATCGAACATGTTATCAAAAAAGGAGATTTTAATGTTAGGATATCAGTATTTATTTTAAATAATCGCAAATTAGATTCTCTATATTGTGATTTAACCAACTATTAACGTCAGATTGAAGAAAATTTAGATTTTTCTAGTGTTGATGTTAAAACTTGATGTTTTTTATCGAGTTCAAATTCGATCGAATTTCGCGTCAGTCCGTCAACATCGAATCCTGGAGGTTTTTGAAGCCACCTATGTCTCTGAAGGCGTAGCCAAATCGATCGTCTTCGCTGGCTCGAATGTCTCTCTTCGAGGATAAATCTCGTTGTCAGCATTCAGACATCAGCCGTCAGTCGTCAGCGAAAAACTCCGATGCAGCTGATAACTTTAACGTGTTCCAAGCTAAAACTCCGAGAATTTTGGCGTTCCCGAAGAGTCGATAGCCGAACGCCGAACGCTGACCGCATGAATGCTGACATATCTTGAAAATTTGACGTTCCCCGATGCCTGATTTCAAACCGTTTTTATAACGTCTGAGGCGATGGCAAACCTATAGACAAAATGACGGTTTATGTTTACTGTAAATGTTGATTCGATCGTCGAAAAAGTGGAGAAAAAGACGAACTCCATGGCGTTAGTATCCGGTGGCGATCAAAATCTATTTACCCTTGAACCGCATTGAATCAGATTGAGGTATTCCATGAAATCATCCCTTGTCATTCTTTACCACCGCGAACCCTACGATGAAGTGCGTGAAAACGGTAAAGTCTTCTATCGGGAAAAGAAAAGTCCCAACGGCATCCTCCCCACCCTCAAAAGCTTCTTCGCCAATGCCGAACGTAGTACTTGGGTGGCTTGGAAACAAGTGACAGAGGACGAAAAATCCGACTTTCAAGAATGCATGACCTTCGAGGGGTTAAACGAAAATTGCGTCGTGCGTCGCATTCCCCTCGCACCGGAACAGGTCAGCAATTTCTACTACATTACCTCCAAAGAAGCCTTCTGGCCGATTCTGCACTCCTTCCCCTGGCAGTTTACCTACGACTCCACGGATTGGGAAAACTTCAAGCACATCAACCAACTCTTTGCCAAAGCCGCCTGCGAAGATGCCGCCGAGGACGCGCTGATTTGGGTACACGACTATAACCTGTGGCTGGCCCCCTATTACATTCGCCAGCAAATGCCCAACGTCAACATCGCCTTCTTCCACCACACTCCCTTCCCCTCCGCCGATATCTTCAATATTTTGCCCTGGCGGGAAGCGATCGTCGATAGTTTGCTCGCCTGCGATTTGTGCGGGTTCCACATTCCCCGCTACGTCGAGAACTTTGTCGATGTGGCTCAAAGTCTGCGTGAAGTGGAAGTCCTCAAGCGCATCCCCGTCGACCCTTCTTTTACTCCCAGGGGAACGGCACTGGCTGACCCGGAAATCACCTCTCAACTGCGCTATAAAGACCGCATCATCGAACTCGATGCCTTTCCCGTGGGAACTAACCCCGCCTACATTCGCAGCATCGTTGAGAAAGAGAGTGTCGCGCAGCGGGTGCAGGAGATTCGCGCGGATTTAGGGGAAAACAGCAAGCTGATCGTGTCTGCCGGTCGGATCGATTACGTCAAGGGTACCAAAGAAATGCTCTTGTGTTACGAGCGCCTGCTCGATCGCAAACCGGAGTTGAAAGGTCAGGTGAATTTAATCGTCACCGCCGCCGCACCGGCTAAAGGAATGCGGGTGTACGAAGAGGCGCAAAGCGAAATCGAGCAATTGGTGGGTAAGATTAACGGTCGCTTCGCCAAACTCAATTGGACTCCCATCTTACTCTTTACCGCCCCCTTGCAGTTTGAGGAATTGATGGCCGTCTATCGGGCCGCTGATGTGGCCTGGATTACCCCGTTGCGAGATGGTTTGAACCTGGTGGCTAAAGAGTTCGTCGTTACCCATGCCGAAGAAGGTGGGGTGCTGATTCTTTCGGAATTTGCCGGGTCGGCGGTGGAGTTACCCAGCGCGCTGCTGACGAATCCCTATTCGTTCCACGATATGGATGAGGCCATCGAACGGGCGTTGGTGATGCCCGAAGAGGAACAGAAACAGCGCATGAGCCAGATGTACCAGGCGATTTGCCGCTACGACGTTCAGCAATGGGCCAACCATATGTTCCGCGAAGCCAAAGCCGCAGCAGCCAATGCCACATCTCAAGAAAACCTGACATTAGCTTAAAATCGTGCGAGATTTTTCTGTCATCGAACGTTCGGATTACGATCTCATCGTCATTGGCGGCGGGATTAACGGTGCGGGAGTTGCCCGAGACGGGGCGCTACGCGGGTTAAAAACGCTGCTGTTGGAGAAGAATGATTTTGCCAGCGGTACCACCAGTTGGTCGACCCGCCTGATTCACGGCGGGTTGCGCTACTTGGAGTATTTCGAGTTCAACCTGGTGCGAGAGTCCTTGCGCGAGCGAGAAATTCTCCTCAAAGTCGCACCGCATTTGGTACAGCCGATTCAGATGACAATTCCCATCTACCGGGGGGCTGCCCGGAGTTATTGGGAAATTCAAGCAGGAATGGTGCTTTACGACCTGCTTAGCTTCGACAAGACGTTGCCCAACCATCGGATGCTACCGGCACCGAAGATGCGGCAACTCTTTCGAGGCGTCAATTCAGAGGGATTGAACGGGGCGGCGCAGTATTACGATGCCCAGGTGGTGCGTGCCGAACGGTTGTGTTGGGAGGTGATTCTTTCGGCACAACGGGCTGGGGCGGATGTGTTTAACTACGCCGCCGTTACCCAAATCGATCGTCAGGGCGATCGCGCGTCAGCCATCACCGTTCGCGACGAGCTAACTCAAAAAGAGTATACCGTTGCCGTCGGGTCGCAAACGGTTATTATCAATACCTCCGGTCCCTGGGTGGATAAGGTCTGCGGTTCGGGGCGGGCAGGAGAAGAACCCGCTCCCATCGGCGATCGCAAAATGGGCGGTACCAAAGGCTCTCATATCTTGGTGCCGCCGTTCCCCGGCGCGCCGGATACCGCCCTGTACGTGGAAGCCCAAGCCGACGGTCGCCCTTATTTTATCGTGCCCTGGCTGAACCTGTATCTGATCGGCACCACCGATCGCCACTACGAGGGCGATCTCGATCGGGTCAAAGCCGATGACGATGAAATTGACTACCTGATTGCCGAAACCAATCGCGTTATCCCCACGGCGCAACTCTCCCGCCAGGACGTGCTGTTTACCTATTCTGGCGTGCGTCCCCTGCCCTATGCCAAAGGAGCCAAACCCAGCAGCATCACCCGCTCTCACATTCTGCACGACCACGCCGCCGAAGGGGTAAACAATCTCATCTCTTTAATCGGCGGCAAACTCACGACCTATCGCCAGGTGGGAGAAGAAATGGTGGATGCGGTGTATCGGAAGCGGGGAGAACCGAAGGTGTCCTGTAAGACCGATAGCGCGCCCCTCCCCGGTGCGATCGCCCCAGAGGATCCCCGGATCGCCCAGGCGATTTCCCACTGGGAGGGAACCCTATCTCGGGAGGAGATCGCCCATTTATTTGCCCTGTACGGAGAGGGGGCGACAGAGGTGCTTGCCTTAGCCGAAGGGGATGGGCAACTGGCCGAACCCATCGTTCCCGGCTTACCGGATATCAAAGCCCAAGCCGTCTGGGCCGTGCAGCGGGAAATGGCTCACACCCTGGTGGATATCTTCCACCGTCGCACCACCGTCGCCTTGCAAGCCAACTACGGATTGGATGCGATCGCCTCTGTTCTCCCCTGTTTGCAAAAACACTGCAACTGGGATGCAGATTGGTGCGATCGGGTAGTTGCCGATTACCAAGCCTATCTCAAGGACAATAACTTACCCGACTACCTGGGAGATAAATAACCGCTGGCAACTCTCGGTAATTTTGACGCCAGAGCAGATCCCTTCACCGTCCGCCTCTGGGTGTAACTGATACTCGACCAGATCCCTTCACGATTCTGAATCTCCTCGCCATCTTCGCATCTACCCATCGACAGCGCGATCGCGGTTTTCACTCAACACATTAAAATTTATAGCAGTCGCCATTCGAGTTAAGACAACACCAGCTCATTGTGTAATCTGTTCGAAGTCTTCCCCCCATGCTCCTGATGCCCCCGAAGCCTACCTTCATGAGTGTCCGCGCTTGCTCTGGCGACGGCTATAGATTTATAGGGTGGGCAGTTTTCCTAGGAGAATTTCTCTTCTACAGCGAACATCGAACGACCAACCCATCCCGATCGAACCTCCGGTAGAAATTAAAAAACACATCAATTTCTAGCAGATTTGTAGGGTGAGCAGTTTTGCCGGCGGGATTTCACCTTGACGCAGATCGTCGAACTACCCACCCACGCCGATTCAGCGATCGAAGTGCCCCAACCTTCCCGATCCGCCTCATGTGACATACTCCCGACGCTAACATGACTGGAGGCGCCGTGCGCGTCCCATGTATAGCGCGGGCTTCTTACCAACACCACCCAAGGGTTCGGTTGCTCGGTAAGCTTTATCTTTGACGGGATGCCCCACCGCCAGCTTGAGAATATTTCGTGCCGCGTTCACATCTCTGTCCGCCGTATATCCACATTTAGGGCAGGTGTGAATGCGGTCGTTCAGTGTTTTAGGAACTTTTGTTCCACAGTTAGAACAATTCTGGGATGTGTTTCTGGGATTCACCGCAACCGTTAACAAACCAGCATTTTCAGCTTTGCTTGCAAGGATAGACAGGAATTGCCCCCAGCCCGCATCGAGAATTCCCAACGCACATCGAGTACGGGCTAAACCTTTGATATTCAGCTTCTCGTGAGCCACCAGGTCGTGAGAGTCCAGTAAGCTCTTGGTCGTCTTAAAATGAAAGTCTTTGCGGGTGTCCGCAACTTTTTTATGCGCGATGCCAAGCCTTGTGATTGCCTTTTGACGATTGACACTGCCTTTTTTCTTCCGACTGACTGACTTCTGAGCTTTCTTGAGTTTCTTTTGAGCCTTTCGGTAGTACTGAGGTATGGCAACTTCAGAACCATCAGACTTGACGAGGAACGCTTTTAGCCCCATGTCGATCCCCACAGCGGCGATCGCATCGTCTTTGGGGATGACGTTCGGCACGGTGTCGTCTTGAATCGCAAGGGTCACGTACCAACCGTCAGCTTTTCGAGAAATGATGGCCGTCTTGATTTTGAACCCATCAGGAATATCTCGATGTAAGACCAGCTTGACATTGCCAAACTTGGGCAGTGTTAGACAATTCCCTTCCAAGGGAGACTTGCCCAGTGAGGGGAAGGTGAAAGACCGATAGCGACCCCTGCCCTTAAACCGTGGTTTCCCGCTGCGTTTTCCGTTGCAGTCACCTTTTAGATAGCGCTTGAAGGCCAGGTCTACTCGCTTAACGCAGTCTTGGAGAACGTGGGCGTGTAACTCTCCGTACCAGGGACGATCTTTCTTGAGTTGTACCAGCGACCGTTTCTGAGAATAGTAATCCGGTCGTTCCCGCAGTTTCGGTAAATGACAGACCAACGGACAGGAATTAACAGACGTGCGGTTTTGCTCATACCAGTTGAACCGATCCGCTAACAGGTAGTTGTCGGGTAGGAAGGCATACGTCGCCGTATCCTTCCCCCCATAGAACCGGACTTGACAGTTTCCCATCATCCGGCTCAGACTCCTTTTCCAGAGTGAATGTCTGCGTGGCAGCTTCGATGTATGAGAGATA
>NZ_JBRJXU010000100.1:0-25304 GCF_057467645.1 Zarconia sp. | reverse complement strand
GGGGTGTGGGGTGTGGGGTGTGGGGAGATTGCTATTGCTATCAATTATCTTCACGATGGGTTCGATGGGAAGTGGGTATCTGAGGAAGCCAGCTCCTACAGAGGCTCTTGAAGGATATTTGAGCAACGATCGCGGTCTCAAGCCTCAAAAGAATCGAAGAGGACAATCCTTTCATCTATTGCTAACAAGTATCATTTATGCTGGAAGGGCTGCGATCGAAACTCTACTCCATACCAGGGGTGAGGCATCCTCCGCCATCGCAATAAACGATACCAACTGCTGACAGCGCTTATGGAAAAATCCGATTTCCCTCCCCCAATCGAAGGTTCCCAATCTCCTGCCGGATTCTTCGCGCGATGGACGTTTCTCGAACCTTGGACGATAGTGGTGGGGGCGATCGCGCTGCTGGTTGCCTCTCCCGTTCTGGTGGTTCTGGCCAATGTGTTCGTCGATGCGAGGGATATTTGGTCCCATCTGGCCTCAACGGTGCTATCGCGCTATATTGCCAACTCCTTTTGGCTCGCCCTGGGGGTGGGGACTGGCGTGTTGGTTATCGGCGTGGGAACCGCGTGGCTGGTTACGATGTGTCGTTTCCCCAACCGTCGGATTTTTGAATGGGCGCTGCTGATGCCCATGGCCGCTCCCGCCTATATTTTGGCCTATACGTACACCGAATTTTTAGAATTTTCCGGACCGGTACAGTCGCTGTTGCGGCAGCTTTTCGGCTGGGAATACGGAGACTACTGGTTTCCCAACATTCGATCGCTCGGCGGGGCGATCGCCCTGATGGCGCTGACGCTGTATCCCTACGTTTATTTGCTGGCGCGGGTGGCTTTTTTAGAGCAGTCCGCCTCCACCCTCGAAGCCAGTCGCATCCTCGGCTGCAATCCCTGGCGCAGTTTTATGACCACCGCACTGCCTTTAGCGCGTCCGGCGATCGTTGCGGGGTTGGCGTTGGCGCTGATGGAAACCCTCAACGACTTCGGGACGGTGCAGTTTTTTGGCGTCGATACCTTCACCACGGGTATTTATCGCACCTGGTTTGCGATGGGAGAGCGGGTTGCCGCCACTCAATTAGCCGCCTTTTTGCTCCTGTTCGTCCTCGCTTTAATTTGGTTGGAGCGCCGTTCCCGTCGCCGCGCCAGTTTCTACCAAACCTCCACTTCCTATAAAAGTTTACCCAGTTACTCGCTGTCAGGACTGCGAGGATTCGGGGCTTGGCTGGCTTGTTTTATGCCGGTGGGTTTGGGTTTTTTGATTCCAGGGACCGTCCTATTGGAAATGGCGATCGCCCATGCGGGGGACACTTTCGACGATCGCTTTTGGGAACTTGCCCGTAATACAGCGGTTGTCGCAACCGTCACCGCAGTTTTCGCCATTGTTATAGCGTTGATTATGGCTTATGGGGTGCGCCTGCGTCCCAATCCCTGGATGCAATTTGCCGCCCGCATTGCTGCCATGGGATATGCCGTTCCCGGTTCGGCGATCGCCGTGGGGGTTTTAGTGCCCTTGGGTCGTTTCGATAATACCGTCGATAGTTGGATGCGATCGACCTTTGGGATTTCTACGGGGTTGCTGCTCAGCGGGACGATCGCGGCGTTGGTATTTGCCTATCTGGTGCGATTCTTGGCGGTTTCCTTCGGTACGGTGGAATCGAGTTTAGGCAAAATCGAACCCAGTTTAGATGAAGCGGCCCGCAGTTTGGGCTATACCCCCACCCGAACTCTAGCGAAAGTTCACGTGCCGATGATGTTGACGGGGTTGCTGACGGCCTCGATGATGGTGTTCGTCGATGTGGTGAAAGAACTGCCCGCGACGTTGGTGATTCGCCCCTTCAACTTCGATACCCTCGCGGTGAGGGCTTACAACTTAGCCTCCGACGAACGCCTCACCGAAGCATCGGGACCGGCTTTGGCTTTGGTGTTGGTGGGAATGATACCGGCGATCGTCTTGAGTTGGCGTATCGCTCGCTCTCGCGATTTTGAATAGAGCGGTATCGCGTTTCTCTAGGGATTGCTATGTCGATCGCGCAACGTCCGCAGTTTATTTACACTAATCGAAGAAATAAGTTTTTTCCATACCCCACACCCCATTCCTACTCCCCGCGTCTGGAGCGTCCGGAGCGTAGCCGAGCATCTGCGCGTTCTCATTCCCCATTCCGCGCCTCCGAATCTCGGTCAGCGACCAACCGAGCGATATACTAAAGAAATGTAAATGAGCTATCCTGCCAGCAGCCCCGCTCTATATTTGGTGAGGTAGTGCCGCCAGAGGGGTCTCCCCAAGGGTCGCAACTGCCGTTCGCGTAGCATCTCCGAAGGAGAAACTCGTCAGGGCGGCGATACAAGGAATCTTTGATTCCGCGCCGCGTCAAATGAGGGTCGGGATATTGCCGGGTCGGGTGTATCATAACAAGCGAGTACGTTTGCGTTAACCACCGTCTACAAAACAAACTGAAATTTGATTTTAGATCCGGTGCGCTAGGGCATTCTGTGTCGTCAATAAAGCTTACCGAGTATCCAAACCGTTGGGTGGAGTTGGTAAGAAGCCCGCGCTCTACCTAGGAAGTGGCTCAGCCGCGACCGATCGGGTTAGCGTCGGGAGTATGTCACTAAAAAATCTTCATAAACTAACTGTTAAGTCTGTATGGACTCAGGAATCGATCTTAAAGGCAGTATCATTCAAACCTTAGTCGATCTTGGTTTGCCCCCTGGTGCGGCCAAGGTCGTGTGGATGCCCTTACCCCTGGGCTTGATGCTCGTTGTCGCCACAGTTGGGGTGCTCGTCGCCGTCTGGCTGGAGAGAAAGATCTCCGCAGCCGCCCAGCAACGCATCGGCCCCGAATTTGCCGGTCCCTTGGGAACCCTACAACCGGTCGCTGACGGTCTCAAACTTCTTGTCAAGGAAGATGTCATCCCCAACAAAGCCGATCCGTGGCTGTTTACCCTCGGTCCGGCGATCGTCGTAATTCCCATCTTTTTGTCCTATCTCATCGTTCCCTTCGGACAGAATTTGGTGATTACCGACTTGGGTATCGGCGCGTTCTTGTGGATTTCCCTCTCCAGCGTCGCCCCCATCGGTTTGCTGATGTCTGGGTATTCCTCCAATAACAAATATGCCCTCATCGGCGGACTGCGCGCGGCAGCCCAATCCATCAGCTACGAAATTCCCCTCGCCCTGGCGGTTCTGGCGGTGGTGATGATGTCCAACAGCCTCAGCACGATCGATATCGTCAACCAACAGTCCGGCTACGGCCTCTTGGGTTGGAATATCTGGCGACAGCCGGTGGGTTTCATTATCTTCTGGATTGCTGCCCTGGCTGAAACCGAACGTCTGCCCTTCGACTTACCCGAAGCCGAAGAAGAAATCGTTGCCGGGTATCAGACGGAATATTCGGGGATGAAATTTGCCCTGTTTTACCTGGGTTCCTACGTTAACCTGATTCTGAGCGCCCTGCTCTTTTCCATCTTTTATCTGGGAGGATGGGACTTCCTCGTTCCCGTGGAATGGCTGACGGATTTGCTGGGCTTGAGCATCAACAGCCCGGTGGTACAAATCGTGACTGCCTCTTTGGGGATTACGATGGTGCTGGTGAAAACCTACTTGCTGGTTTTTCTGGCCATTTTATTGCGCTGGACGACTCCCCGCGTTCGCATCGACCAGTTGCTGAATTTGGGGTGGAAGTTCCTCTTACCCGTCGCGTTGGTGAATTTATTGCTCACGGCTGCGCTGAAACTGGCATTCCCCGCGTTTTTTGGCGGTTAATAGGTCGATCGATCCTATCTTTAAATACGAGAGAGAGAACACCATGTTAAACTTCCTCAAGCAAGTCGGCGATTACGCCAAAGAATCTTTTCAAGCGGCGAAGTATATCGGTCAAGGCTTGGCCGTGACCTTCGACCACATGCAGCGCCGTCCGGTTACCGTTCAGTATCCTTACGAAAAGGTCATTCCCTCGGAACGGTATCGGGGACGGATTCACTTTGAATTTGATAAGTGCATTGCTTGTGAAGTCTGCGTCCGGGTCTGCCCGATTAACCTGCCGGTGGTGGATTGGGAATTTAATAAAGCCCAGAAGAAAAAGCAACTCAAGCACTACAGCATCGATTTTGGGGTGTGCATTTTCTGCGGGAACTGCGTGGAATACTGCCCGACGAACTGCTTGTCGATGACGGAAGAGTACGAATTGAGCGCGTACGATCGCCACGAATTGAACTACGATAGCGTGGCGTTGGGGCGCTTGCCGGCGAATATCAAAGACGATCCGATGGTGACGCCGATGCGGGAGTTTGCTTACCTGCCCAAGGGAATCGTAGACCCCCACGACTTGCCTGCAGGGTCTCGCCGGGCCGGTCGCCGTCCCGAAGAGATTCTCCCAGAACTCGAAGCCGAACAGGCTGCTGCTGGGGAAACCGCCGAGACGAAGTAGTATTCGATCGCGTCTGGCTTGAAAGGCGCGAGATGACGACGACATAGGATAAAGGATAAAAATTGTGAATTTAGCCGAAGGGGTTCAGATCGTTTCTTTAGGTCTACTCACCCTGATGATGATTTCTGCCGCCCTGGGGGTGGTTTTGCTCAACAATATCGTCTACTCTGCCTTTTTGCTGGGGGCGGTATTCACCAGTATTGCCGGAATGTACCTGCTGCTGAATGCGGATTTCGTCGCGGCGGCCCAGCTTCTGATTTACGTAGGGTCGGTGAACGTGCTGATTCTATTTGCCATTATGTTGGTGAACAAGCGCGAGGAGTTCGTGCCGATGACGCGGGGATGGATTCGCAAAGGGGCAACCGCTGCCGTCTGCGTGGGGTTGTTTGCTCTACTGACGACGATGGTTCTGTCTACGCCTTGGTCGATTTCTGGGGCAATGCCGTCCACCGAGAGTACGACGTTGCAAATCGGTCAGCATTTCTTTACGGATTTCTTGCTGCCGTTTGAGTTGGTGTCGGTGCTGTTGCTGATGGCAATGGTGGGAGCGATTATTATTGCTCGTCGCGATATTCTGCCGACGTTTGGATCTCAAGCTGAGGAAGATTTGTCGTTCCAGTTGCCCGAACGTCCTCGCGAGGCGGTGGGGGCTTTGAGCGAGTCGGGATCGGATGCGACGGGAAGTTAATTGGGGAATCTCCCATGGGTAATCTGGCTTGAAGGCGAGCAAGATGCTCGCCCTGGGTGGAACGGAGGCATCTATATTTCTCGAAGGATTGAATGATGTGGGAATGTCTGGGTTCGGTCTCGAATAGAATGCTTGCCTTGGAATTGCTCTAAATAGACTGATAGTTTGAATTGAGTTGCGATCGTAAATATAAAAGGTATGGAACTACAACTCGAATATTTTTTGTTACTCGCAGCCGCCCTGTTTTGCATCGGAATCTACGGTTTGATTACCAGTCGTAATGCCGTACGAGTTCTGATGTCGATCGAGCTGCTGCTGAATGCGGTAAATTTGAATTTAATGGCATTCTCCAACTATCTCGATCCGGAGAATATTAAAGGTCAAATTTTTACGGTATTCGTGATTACGATTGCTGCGGCGGAAGCTGCCGTGGGTTTGGCGATCGTTCTGGCGATTTACCGAAATCGAGATACGGTGGATATGGAGAAGTTTAACTTGTTGAAGTGGTAGGAGTCCTCACAGAAGGTTGACAAAACTACGCTTTTATGGGTTAAAAATCACGAAAGGGCGCGAGCGATCGCGTCTTTTTTAGATATTATCAATTCAAAATATTATGGAAAGAGGATTATTGTGGTTGCCGTTGCTGGTGCTATTTTTCTGGCTGGCTTGGGCGGGATGGAATGAGTATCAGAAAGTGGAAGCCTACCGAATCTGGGCGGAATCTTTTGAGCGATCGAAGTATGATATTTACGCTGTTTTAGGGCAAAAAGGACGAGAGATTACCTGGGGGAAGCCAACCCGAAAAGAACCCAAGGATTTGCAAACGTTTTCACTGGATAATGTGCGATCGATTCGCGTAATTGTCGATGGAAAACCCGTGGAGGGAGACTTACCCAATAAAGGAAAAGCCGGATTAGAATTCACATTGAAAGATACGAATTCTCTCCTCACGATTCCGTTTACTGAGGTCAATATAGCGGCGGAGTGGAAAGAATTTTTGGAAAAGGCGCTCGAGTCTGAATTCATCTGAATAAATTATAAACAGCAGAAATTTGCTCGCCAGATACTTCTTGAGATTTCTTCTCGTGTCCATCACGGATATACAACTTGCCCTTATACCAAGTAGGCTCATTGCCTGCTTGAACTTGAATCATTAATACGGTTTTATCTTCATAGTTAATTGGAACTAAACTAGTATTAGTCTTTGTTTTGAGCCATTCAGGAAGTTCAGAGTTACGAATTTTTCGACTAATAAATAAAACGTAATCATCAATTGTTGTTTTTTTTATGCTTGCCTCTCGGTCTAGTCCAACCACACCAAATGGCTCAAACCGTGTAGCAGTGATACTATCTAATTTCTCTATACGTTTGGTATCTTCTTCCTTATCAGACACCCCAATAAATAAATACCCTATTTTGCCTTTTCCTAAATTTGCCATGGCTGCTATATTTTGACAAATTTTGTCAAAGCTTTTTTCCTCAAATTTACGATTTTTACTGTTTAGCGAGTAGAAACCTTGCTTGAAATCATAATTAGGCGCTTCAGTTTTTGCAAGGCTTAAGTAGTTTTCAAAATCTATAGATGAAGCTCCAGGACTACGTATTGTCTGACTTGCTTCTTTAAAATATTTTTGTATTAATCCTTTTGTTAAGTTAATATTTTTTACTCTATCAGCAGTAGTTGTTGTAGAACTAATTTTTATTTTTCCTTTTAGTTTATATACTGCTGCAAAAATTTTTTCAAAATCAAATGGTTCTTTATTTTCCTTAATTATTAATTCATAAAAAGCCATGAATAGAGTATAAAATGGCTGTTTGACAGGATTTCCTCCCCCGCTTGGATTTAATATTTTCCTTAAAAAGTTTTTGCTATCTTTACCTGCCACGACAAAAATAGCTTTCTTGATTTGATGTATGACAGTTTTGATATCTTTTTTTAAGTTTTCTCCACGGTACTTTGCAATTGCCAGCTCAATTTCATCAGATTTATCCGGACTTCTTTTCCCATAGTAAGAGTCAAACCAATCTTTACTTGCAGGAAAAGGTTTGTTTAAAGCAATTGATAGTATAATATCAGCAATAATTTGCTCATCTTCGCTATCCCGTAAATGTGATACATTAATTATTCCCTGATGACACCAAAATGTATCTTCTGCACGAACTCCATAGCCTAAATTGATTGACTTAGCGTCAATACTAATTGACGGCATTTTTGTGAGAGGAAGTGTTTCTTCTGTAGATACATCTCCTCGAATTTCGCAGGATAGAGATCTAACTAGCCCAGAAAATTCTGTGGTTACGCCAGCTTGCCTCACTTCTTGAGGAGATAAGTGCTTACCATTTGAGTTGATTCTATTAAAAACATCTTCAATTTCTCTTGTTGAATTTGCTGAATAGATTGTAATGGCAAGATTGTATTCTAGAAATTTTCCACATTTTGTAGATTCAAGTAGCTGATAATTTTCTTCTTTTTTGATTTGAATAGAGTTGAAAACACCTTTACTACTTAATTCATTTGCAAAGGGATGCTGAGTCACATCAAAAAATTTATTTTTTACTGAAAACTGATTTTCTATAAATCCAAAAATTGCATTTAATCTCTGCATTCCATCAATAATTTCATACATCTCTTCTTGGTTTTTGGATTGATCGTTACTAAATTTGCCAAATAAAACTAATGGGATAGGGTAATTTAGTAATATGCTTTCTATCAAGCATTGCTTTTCCTCTTTCGTCCATACCAGTTTTCGTTGATATCGACGATTAACAATCAGCTTTTCAGTTCTGTAAAGACGATAAATTTCTAGGATACTTATTCCTTTAGGAGTAATACTCATGCTTTTTGTTCAATTTAGTACTTTTTCATCTAGAGAGTGCTAGTTTATCACTGTAGTCAGATTGTTGGAAAAACCCAGTAATATTTAATCATTAGGGTGAGCTTCGATTGAACCACTTCGATCTCGCCCACCCTATTAAACTACCCCAATCCCTCAAGCAACTGCGCCTTCGCACTCTCCAACGCCGCCGCTAACTGACTCGGATCGCGTCCGCCAGCCTGGGCTAAATTTGGTCGTCCGCCACCGCCACCGCCGCAGAGTTTGGCGATGCCACCGATGAATTTGCCCGCTTGCAAGCCTTTGCCGTTCACCTCTTTACTAAAAGCGGCTACCAGACTGACTTTCCCCTCTCCCGGCGACGAACCCAGCACCACTGCCGAGTTCCCCAGCTTTTGCTGCAACCGTTCTGCCGCCGTTTTCAGGGAGTTGGCATCCGCTTCTCCCATCTGCGCGACGAGTACCTGAAACTCACCCACGGATTCCGCTTGAGAAACCAACCCTTCCGACTGGGCAACGGCAAGTTCCGACTTCACTGCATCGAGTTCCTTCTGGGTGGCTTTGAGTTCCCCTTGCAAGCTGGCGATCCGATCGGGAATCTCTTCCGGCTTGGCTTTGAGGCGATCGCTCAAATCCTTCACCACCCGATCTCGCAAATTCAGATAATCTAAAATTGCCGGCCCCGATACCGCTTCAATCCGGCGAATCCCCGAGGCGATCCCCGTTTCCGAGATAATCTTGAACGCGCCAATCTCCGCCGTATTGCCCACGTGGGTTCCACCGCACAACTCCATGGATACCCCAGAAAAATCGATGACGCGCACCTCGTCGGCATACTTTTCTCCGAACATGGCCGTTGCCCCTTTGGCTTTCGCATCCTCTAGGGCCATCACTTCCACCTGCGCCGGATGGGCTTCGGCAATCCAAGCGTTCACCCGATCTTCAACCTCCTGCACTTCTTCTGGGGTGAGGGCGCGGGGACAGTTGAAATCGAAGCGCAGGCGATCGAACGCCACCAAAGACCCCGCCTGGGATACGGAATCGTCCACGATACTTTTCAGCGCTGCTTGCAGCAGGTGAGTCGCCGTATGATTCGCTTGGGCGCGACGGCGACAGGCGCGATCGATGGTGGCCGAAACCCGATCGCCCCCCTTGAGGGTTCCCCGTTCGACGCGACCGAAATGAACGAAAATCGCTCCCTCTTTTTTCACGTCATCCACCCGTACCAGCAAATCCTCGCCGGAAAGGTAGCCGCGATCGCCGATTTGTCCCCCAGACTCGGCATAGAAGGGAGTGCGATCGAGAATGACTTGCACCTCATCCCCCGCCTGGGCCGCTTCCACCGCATTACCGTCGGCAAACACCGCTTCCACCGTCGCCGTCGCATCGTAATCGGTATAGCCCAAAAATTCCGTTGCTTGCACCGATGCCGCCAACTCATCCAGTTGTCCCCGCACCGTCAAATCGATGGTTTCGTGGGCATCTCGAGCCCGATCGCGCTGGGCTTCCATCTCCACTTCAAACCCATCCACATCCACCGTTAACCCCTGTTCTTCGGCAATTTCCTGGGTCAACTCTAACGGGAAACCATAAGTATCGTAGAGTTTAAAGGCATCTTTCCCAGAAATCTGCTGGGGCTGCTTCGCCAAAATATCCGCCAGCAGTTTCTCTCCCCGTTCCAGGGTTTTCAGGAATTGAGCTTCTTCCCGTTGCAGTTCGGCAACGATAATCTCCTCTCGCTGGCGTACAGAAGGATAGGCAGACTCCGACATGGCGATCGCCGTTTGCGCGACATTCACCGTAAACTCACCCTCAATCCCAATCAGCCGGCCGTGGCGAACCACCCGGCGAATCAGGCGCCGCAACACGTAGCCCCGACCCAGATTGGAAGCCGTCACCCCGTCGGCAATTAGGTGAACCACCGCCCGAACGTGATCGCCGATCACTTTGAGGGAAGTTTTCGTCTTCTCGTTAGATTTGGCGTAATCGATCCCGGCCAGTTCTGCGGCCGTCTTCACGATCGGGAAAATCAAATCCGTTTCGTAATTATTGGGAACCCCTTGCAGGACTTGCGCCATCCGTTCGAGGCCCATCCCGGTGTCAATATTCTTATTTTGCAGGGGGGTGAGGTTGCCCTCCCCGTCGCGGTTGTACTCCATGAACACCAGATTGTAGAGTTCGATGAACCGGGAGTCATCCTCCAAATCGATCGCCTCATCCCCGAGTTCCGGGTGGAAATCATAGTAAATCTCCGAACACGGCCCGCACGGCCCCGTCGGCCCCGATGCCCAGAAATTATCCTTTTCCCCCATGCGCTGGATGCGATGTTTGGCGATACCGATTTTTTCGTGCCACAGGGCAAACGCCTCGTCATCCTTTTTGTACACGCTGACAATTAAGCGATCGGCCGGTAAGCCGAACACCTCCGTCACGACCTGCCATCCCCAGGCGATCGCCTCTTCCTTGAAATAGTCGCCGAAGCTGAAATTCCCCAGCATTTCAAAGAAGGTGTGGTGGCGCGCGGTGCGTCCCACATTTTCAATATCGTTCGTGCGGATACACTTCTGGGAGGTGGTTGCCCGAGGGAAATCCGGAGAACGCTGCCCCAAGAAAATCGGTTTGAACGGCAACATTCCGGCGATCGTCAGCAAAACCGTGGGATCTTCGGGCACCAGGGAAGCACTGGGTAACATTTGGTGTTGCCGTTCGGCAAAAAAGTCAAGAAACTGCTGCCGAATTTCGCGACCGCTCTTGAAAGAAGGATTAAAAGACATATCGAGTCAATGATGAGAAATAGGTAAAAGGAGACAAATCGCCGTCGTTATTTATTGTAGAATGGGCGTTAATCTATGTGTTACTCAGTCTTGCGCGCCAAATATACAATTTTGGATCGCATTTGCAGTTTCCCAAAACTCAATTTAAACCCAAAAACGCAAACTGCAAGACCCGTTCTGTCCGCGTTCGAGTTCCTAGTTATCCGATCGAACTCGATAGGTGCCCCTCGAAAGCGCGAGTTTCTGCGGGCGATTTGACCTAAATATTAGATGAGCAAGTCCCTCTGGTACAATTTGGAACCATCGAGGTTTAGGGGTGTTGAATCCGTACCGTCCAAACGATGACGCGAGAACCCTCTCCTAATTGTCTCGCGATTGAGTCCCTTGCGATCCCTACCCGTCCAAGCATTGTGTGCTTTTTCGGATCGAACGCAATTTTGCCCTCTCTCCTCGTCAAGTCACCATCTCGATCGTATCCTCGCGTATCGGTAGACTTCGATCCGCTATTGAGTCCATAGACACATGCGGGTTTTCGACTCGATTGCTTCTCTTCTAGAACTCTGTCCCACCGACTGCTGGAACGATGTCAGACGCTCGACCCACGACTGCCAAAGCCAATATCCTCATCGTTGACGACCAGCCCGATAACTTGCGCGTCCTCTCGACGATGCTGCGGGTGCGTGACTATCGAGTGCGGGGGGCCCTCAATGCCGACCTCGCCCTCCAAGCAGCTCAAACCAAGCCCCCGGATCTGATTTTGCTCGATATCATGATGCCGGGGGTGAACGGGTACGAACTGTGCCAGCAGTTGAAAGACCATCCCAAAACCCGTAATATTCCCGTCATTTTTATCAGCGCTCTCGATCGCGGTTTTGATAAAGCCAAAGCCTTTCAAGCCGGGGGGGCGGACTACATTACCAAGCCCTTTCAAATCCAAGAGGCGATCGCTCGCATCGAACATCAACTCACCATCGTTCAACTGCAAAAACAGTTAGAACGTCAAAACATCCAACTCCAAGAAGAAGTTAAAGTTCGCAAGCAAGCCGAAGCCAAAGTTCGCCGACTCAATGCAGCGTTGGAGGCCCGAGTTTTCGAGCGAACCCTCCAGCTCGAAGCCGCCAACCAAGATATTTTTAAAGAGATTAACGAGAATAAACTCCTCGAACAAAAGCTGCGCAATAAAAGAGCGCAAATGAAAGCCTTGATGGGGGCAATGACAGATATTGTTTTGGTGCTCGACGAGGAGGCCAAGCAAATCGAAGCCATGCCCACCCCCCTGGCTCAAATCGATCGATTCCATGCAGCTTCCATCGATCGAACCATCGCCCAATTTTACCAAAGTCCCCAAGCGGAGGAGTTTCTCGCCCTCGTTAAAGAAGCCATCTCTACCCAAACGATTCTCAACTTCGAGTATTCGATCCCCTTTGACGAACAGCAGACCCTCTGGTTTTCAGCAAGCGTCTCCCCCGTCCCTCAAATCAAACTCGAAGGGGTTCAAGATCTCCCTCGGGTCATCTGGATAGCTCGTAATATTACACCCCTCAAGCAAGCCGAAGCCCAAATCGAACAGCTCAAGCAGTATTCGAGTTCCAATTCCGTTGAGTCGGAAATGAGGGGAAGGGAGATTTGAGCGCATTTCCTATCTTGATGAATGCATTTCTGGAGACCAACGCCAGCTGTACTTGCATTGCGGGCAGGTTAGATTTAAGGGTCCTAAATGATTGGGCGCGCGCAGTTTTTGGGCACAACTCGGACACAACACAAGACTTTTATTCGCGGGTGATTTTAGAGCGAGTGCCGATGCGTATTCGTACGCGAGGAAAACCAATTCCTTTTGCTTTTCCCAACCCATTCTCGTGACATCCACCCATCGGACAAACGCATCTTCAATATTTCCATGGGTGCTGGTGGGCACGTACAGTGACACGCTCATCCCCCTGTGCCTTCCAAACACGAAATTGCCACAAGCGAGGGACGAGCAGCAATAGCTTTCGGCATAAGGCACTCGATTCACGCGACATTCCCTGGGAAGCAGAGCACCGAGAGCGTCGAGACACTGTCCGTAGTCCGGATGACCTGAAAAACCCACACGCTGAGTTTTCGGATTGGAAGATGGAGCGGATTTATTTTTAGAGTGGTCGATCGTCGCCATTTACTTTAGTTAAAATCAACTTTAAATTCATTAAATTTATATTGTTTAGAGTCTGTTTATTTGACTTGCAGTCACCAAAGTTAAACTTTCAGATCGGTTAAACCAATGCAACAATCAAAAATTTGATGGGGGTTTTTCAAATGATTCATCATTACACGACCCTGGGTAAGTCACTAAAAAATTAGTTCGATCGAATCGATGGTATCCCGAAATTTATATCTAAATTGTGTTGAAAATATTTCAAACAAACGATGTTTTGGGTGTCAATTTATCATTAATTTCCTACAGATTTCGCTAGAATTTCTTCAAGTACCCGATTGAATTCATCGGGCTTAACTTGTGCCACAAAATGTCCGACTTCTGGAATTAAAATAACGGATTCGTGTAATGGATTTTCGTCTCCAGTGAAAGCACCGTTAATATTGCGCAGCTTATCGGCATATTTAGGCAAATCTGAGGGTTCGGAATCAGCGCGCCATCGAAAGATTTCATATAAGGCACTCACAGCCATCTCTCGATCGACACTTCCCATTTTTTCGATAATCGAACTGACGACTTCTGGGTCTGCTTTTGGAGTAAACATCGATTGCACGAGCTGTTGGGAAGCCCCTTGAAAATCTTCTTTAAACGGTCGAACGAAGGCTTGAATTTTCTCTTCAGACGTGTCAAATTCAAATGGGGTATAAAAAGTATCGACTCCCACGATGCCGATGACTCGATCGCCCAATAATTTAGCGGCTTCAATGACAACCGGTCCTCCCATGGAATGACCCACTAACACCACTCGCTCTGCTCCCACTCGATCGACAACGGCTGCCACATCATTACCAAATGCAGACATGGTATATTCCTGTCGTTGACTGCTCGATTTTCCGTGACCGGCCAAATCGAGCCAAACCACTCGATAGTTTCGAGCAAAATAGTCAATTTGGGGTTGCCAAAACTCATGATTGCAAGTCCAACAATGAACGAAAACAAGAGTAATATCCCCTTCTCCACGAGAGTCGTAGAAAATAGAACTGCCATCGGCAGATTCCACCCTCGAGGGATTCTCATCGAGCGTCACAACCGGTCTGCTCTCTGAGATCGGACGATCTGGGGTCGTGCTTTCTTCTTCAATCTCCGAATGGGTACTGCATCCCGAAATTAAGGCGAGACCGGAAAGAAACACAGCGAAAACGGAAGTTCGATCGAGCTTCATATTTTTCCAGGGCACGTGTTGAGAAACATCGCGATCGCATCACCCGAACTCGTCCTTTGACTTTACACCCGGGTTCGATCGGAAGTTCGCGATTTTTATTTCGAGTCTGGGTTAGCTTAATACCCTGTTTTAACGAAGACCCTAAGGATGCGCCCACTCCTGTTATCAAAATGCAGTCAAACTTTACAAGTCTATACAAAAAAGCGATCGAAGCCATACGCAAATCCACCAAAAATCCTGATGAATTCAGCATGGGGGGAAGGACTCAGGGGTAAAGGGAGAAGAAATTCATGACTTCGTTATAGAAATTGATTTGAGTTTTTATTTGGACCCGATATCCGATTGCTGAAGGCTGAATGCTGACATGGCACCTTCGCCCAAAATGTCCAGTTCCCAGAGTAAGAAGCCGAAGCCCTTGATTGGTTTTATTCCCAAGGCTTCACCGCGACTCGACAGATAAATTGACCCCTTGGGCGCGTTGTGGTGCGCTCTGGATTGTCGATCGATTTCAAGCTGAGAAATTGCAGAGAAAGGGTTACGGTTAAGTGATAACTCACCACCCTCAATACTCAATCCCAAGAGTATTGTAAAAGTGGGAATCCACGGACTCAGTAGAAACGATATCAATGAGAATCTTGCTCGTAGAAGACGACGATCGCCTTTGTGCGGTTCTCGTTCCGGAACTCTTAGACAATCAGTATACGGTAGATGTAGCTCGACATCCCCGTCAGGCTTTAGCATTGCTGGCAAACGCTTCTTACGATCTGCTCTTACTCGATGTCGTCTTACCCGATCTCGATGGAATTTCTTTCTGTCGGCAACTTCGCGAGCGAGGATTGGAGATTCCGATTCTCTTACTCACCGCTCGCAATAAGAGTACCGATAAGGTAGAAGGGTTAGATGCAGGTGCTGACGATTATTTGATTAAACCCTTTAATTTGGAGGAATTGTTGGCCCGAATGCGGGCACTGCGGCGGCGGAGTGCCGTCCCCAATACCGAGACGATCGATGTGGGACCGCTGTGTTTGCACCTACATTCGAGCGAGGTGAGCTATAACGAGCGGATTTTGCCCATTACCCAAACTGAGTACAGCATCCTGGAGTTATTACTGCGCAACTCCAACCAAACCGTTACTCAGACTCAACTGATCGAACACGTTTGGAAGTTCAAAGAAGTACCCGGTGGAACCACCCTTCGGTCTCATATCAAAAGCTTGCGCAAAAAGTTTAAAGGTGTGGGTTTGAAGCCGGAACTCATCAAAACGATCTACGGGGTGGGATACCGTTTAGAAAAATTTAACGAAGGAGACATTCCCCCGAAGCCGACCTCTAAGGGTGAGAAAAATTCGACCCGGAATTTGCCGACCCCAACCCGGAAGCAGAAAACCTTAGCCGCTCTGCGTCAAAATTGGCAGAAGTTCCGTAAGAGTATCTTGGCCGATATCGATCGCATCAAAGCCGTGGTCAACGGTCAGGGTCAACTATCGAGTGCCATCGAAACCGCCCACAAGTTAGTGGGGTTGCTCGGTAGCTTGCGTCTGCTAGAAGGAGCGCGTCTGGCTGGGGAAATTGAGAATTTACTGTTGAGCGAAACCCGCATCGAACCGGATCGACCCGTCTTGACGGTGGAAATGTGGAGCGAGCAAGTTCAAGAGCGACTGGCAACGCTGCGCCAAGTCCTCGAAAATCCGGAATCTCAGTGGGAAGAATCCACAAACGACCTTGCCCGAGAGCAGGTATCTGCGACCTCGAAACCTCCCCTGGTGGCGATCGTGGATGACGATCGCCAACTGGCCGAACAATTGCGTCAATCGTTGATGGACCGAGGACTGCAAGCATCCGTCGCCAACAGCATCTCTGACGGAAAAGCACTCATCGAGAGCCACCCCCCCGATGTGGCGATCCTCGATTTGTGCTTCCCTGAAGACATGGAAGATGGATTCGAGTTACTCGCTCAACTCAGGGAGCGCCAACCCCAAATTCCGACGGTGGTCTTGACCGTTCGGGGAGACCTGTACGATCGCGATCGCGTCGCGGATTCTCAAGCGGTCGCATTTTTGCGCAAACCCTGCTCCCCCGAACGGGTACTCCAAGTCGTCGAGCAAGCCCTCGTCCCCCCATCTTCCCCATCGGCAAAAATTTCGATCGTCGATGACGATCCCAACTTTTTGGCATTGTTTCGATCGAGCTTTGCCTCTGAAGAATTGACGATTTCGACTTTGGGGGAGCCGCAACGGTTTTGGGAACACCTCGAAAAGATCGAGCCGAATTTGTTGGTTCTGGATCTGTCTATGCCGGATTTCGATGGATTTCAACTGGCTCAAGTGGTTCGCAACGACCCCAAATGGCAGGATTTACCGATTATTTGCCTGAGTGCCTATTGCGATCCGGAGAAGCTTCAACGGGCTTTTGCGGTGGGGGCCGATGATTGTTTGCATAAATCCATCTCCCATCAAGAATTGCGATCGCGCATTTTCGGCCACTTACAGCGCGTTCGGCGTTTGACTCAAAGAGCGGTCTAGCCTGCGCGATTCACTCGAGTTTAGACAAAAATCGCTCCAAGCCTTGCCTAACGTCAGTTTTGCTGACGTCGCCTCACCGGGATGCCGACTCTCGATGACGTTCGAGGGGTCGACAAGCAGATGGGACGCGAGGGTACAACACTCGGATATAGCGCTTCGCGCTGGTTTATTTACACGATTGAAGAAATCGGTTTTTTCCATTCCCCATTCCTCATGACTGAAAATGTGTAACGATACCGGCGCGAACTGCTATACATCTTCTCCGAGGGAAGGAAAGTACTCCATTCCCTGTTCCCCATTTCCCCTTCCCCCTTCCCCTTTCCGAATTCTGGCGAGCGGGTGTGGAGTGGGGGGATTTCCAGTTGCGACCTTATGCCAGGATCGATTGGCCCGGTGTTGTTCGAGGAATTGTGACCCATGACTCGAACCCACATCTCCTCACGGGCGATCGAATATCCTTAACCTACGCCTCGCGTTATATACGTATTTACCCGCAGTTTTTGGGATACGATCGAAAACAAGTTTTTAGAGTAAACACGGATATAACATCGATTTGAGGTTCGCTATCTCCGCATTTATACCCTGTTTCGAGACTCTTCCAGTCAAAAATTTAAAAGCTGTATTGATTATGGAGCCTTGCTTACAAGGTTTTGTTTAGGCTCTAGTCTCCTCATCCGTACCGCTCGTCTCGAAAGTCAATCTCGATATTAAGAAAATCTAAAGCTACGTAAATTTACTGAAAAGCTTGTGTTAACCTATGGTTAATCTAAGGTTAAAGCAGAGTTAACCAAAGTATAGCTCAATCCAGAAAGAGCGCCTGGAGCGAGTTCTCACAAAGGTTTAACCCGACTTTTGACCCTTAGCTCGAATTAGAGAAGAGGCGACTTATCCCAAAACCAAGCCGATCGGGGAGCGAAAGTGGCGGGAAACTTCTCTAGTTCGATTCTCTAAAAGTTTTCTTAATTTCTGATGTTGTACTTTTAAGCTTATCGGCTTAACTCAATTCGCCTAAAGAGTGGGCTTTAAGCTTAATTCTACCTTGTGCTTCTACCTTCTACCTATGAATCTAGCAACAATTGCTTCAAGCCATCTGCGCCTCAAGCAGAAAGTTCACCCGTGCGAAATTTCAGCTCGTCTGCCTCACAAGTCCTCTAGCAAGACTCGGAATAACCTGGGAAAAATTGCCATATACCTCGATTATCTGCAGGGATATGGTGCTGATAAAACATTGCTAAAAATTGCCAACGGTCTCGCCAATCGCGGCTTAGAAATTGATTTTGTTTTAGCTCGCAAACCTAATCTTTCCCATCTCTCAATTCATCCAAATATTCAAGTTTTCGAGCTAGCCAGCGGTCGCTTTAATCCTCTGAAAAACGTACTGGGATTGACCGAGTACCTCTGCAAGCACCAACCTAACTTATTATTTTCATCGATTCACTTTAATAACGTTGTGGCTGCATTAGCCCTCAAGTTGGCCAATGTAAAAACTCAGTTTATTGCCCGACAGGCTAATACCCTAGAACTTCAATTTAAGGGCTATTCCTTCGGTCTCGGTCGCATTCTCTATCCACTCACGCGGCTGGCTTATCAACGTGCGAATCTGATTATCAGTCCTTCCAAAGGCATGATTTCCGATCTGACTGGGTTCATGAAAGTGGACGAACATAAGATCGAGCAAATTTACAATCCGACGGTGACCCCAGATATTTTTGAACGTGCTCGGGAAAAAACCGGTTGTGATTGGCTCGATCGCAAAACCGCTCCCGTTATCGTGGCCGCCGGACGACTGAAACCGCAAAAGGATTTTCCCACCCTCCTCAATGCTTTTGCTAAACTCAAGCAGCAAGTTTCTAATGCGAAGTTGGTCATTTTAGGAGAAGGACCTCAGCGACAAGAACTTGAAAATTTAGCGATCTCGTTGGGGATTGGAGAGGATGTGAGGCTGGTGGGTTTTCAAGCCAATCCTTATGCATTTCTGGCCAAAGCCGATGTCTTTGCCCTCAGTTCCTACTACGAGGGTTTGCCCAACATTCTCATTGAAGCCTTAGCATTGGGCAAAAAAATCGTTGCCACCAATTGCAGCAGCGGCCCTGCCGAGATTTTGAGATATGGCGAGTACGGTCGCCTCGTCCCCGTTGGCAGTTCCATTCAACTGGCCGAAGCCCTGGAAGTGACGCTAACCGAACCGTTTTCTCCCTTTGGGGAAACCACGCCCGCTCAGAATTTCGATCGCGAACGTCAGGTCGAAAAGTACATTCATGTTTTTCTTTCTCTGCTTGAGAAAGCTGAGGTTTCGTCGGTGGAAAACCGCGAACCCGTTACAGTTCGTTGAAATTTCCATCGTCACGTCATAGAACCTATGAGAATGCAAATTTAACGCGCTCTTCGGCATTCTCGAGTTCGAACTCGTGGAGTTCCCAGAACTCGTTCAAGCAAGCTTACCCAGAGAAAGAACAATGATAACGATCGCAACCAAAGTTGTCGAGGCCACTTCTCGTTTCGCTCGGGCACAATCTACCGTTGCCCCCACGGAATCCACACCGTTTAATTTACTACCCCCCTGTACTCTTCAGTTGCAGCCGGGACAAGTCATTGCCATTAACAGTCATTCCTCCAAGAAACAACACCAGACCAGCAGCGAAGAATGGCTGAAACATTTCTGGCATTTTTCCCTCGCTCAAGAAGTGTGTGCGGACTCGCAATTGGGAGAAAACGGTCTGCGTTTTTGGGCCGACTTGTGCGGCAGCTTCGATAAATCGATCTTTCTGAATCTGCCCACTCATTCCACCCTCCCGCAAAAGCGCAGCCCGATTGGCTGGCGAATCAAATGCTCGATGGATCGGTTAGCGGCGGGAACTCTTCTGCTGATTCTGTCTCCCCTGCTGCTCGTCTTGATGGCACTGGTTGCCATCACCTCACCGGGTCCGGTGTTCTTCCGGCAGTGGCGAGTGGGAGAAGGCGGCAAGCTCTTTCAGATTCTCAAATTCCGCACCATGAGCGTGGATGCAGAACAACGACACCATCAAGTGATGGGCGCTCGAGAGGGCTTGCACAAACGGGAGGACGACCCCCGCATCACCTGTGTCGGTCAATGGATGCGCAAGTACAGCCTCGACGAACTCCCCCAACTCATTAACGTCCTGCGGGGGGAAATGAGCTTGGTCGGCCCTCGTCCGTGGGCGCTGTACGATGCCTTGCGCATCGAACCGGCCGGTCGGATGCGACTGAATGCGATGCCCGGAATTACCGGGGCGTGGCAAGTGTCTGCTCGATCGACCCTCACGGATTTGGGTGCTGTGAACGATCTCGATTTGAACTATTTGCGCAACTGGTCCCTGCGGGAAGATTTCAAGCTGCTGCTGCTGACGATTCCCAAGGTCTTCTCGGGATTTGGAGCTTGTTAAAGCCCCTTTGGCAGCGAGTGGTCCGCGACGAAAGTCCAAGGAGTTTAGATCGATATGATGCGAGCATCTCGCTCGTAACAGCGCCAAAATTTTCCGGGCGACCCGAGCGAGATGTTTCCACTTCAATTCTTCATTATCAAGTTTGACAAATTTCAAGTTTGACGAAGCGCGATAACCAAAGCGCCATCAATCATTTTTCTGCCCGTTTCATTCAAACCAATCAGGAGCATCGAAGACGATGAACGCAAGCATTCACAAGATCGCCCGTAAAGCTTACTACGGCTACGAAGCCCTCACCAATCGCAAGTTTTACGATCTCAAGCAAGAAGCTGGCGGGATGTTGTGGCCGCGGACCTATAAGAAAATCTACGAACTCTGTCGCGATTTGCCCGATCTCGATATTATCGAAGTGGGCGGCGCCACCGGAGCTGGCAGCATTGCCATCGCCTTGGGGTTGAAGGATGCCAACAAGGAATCTAAATCGATCGTGGTGGAAAAATGCCAAGGTGGTACCCGATCGGATGTGGGCGGTTACCAAGACAATCTCAATTTAATTCAAAGCCACTTTGCCAAGTTTCAAGTTCAAGACCAAATCGTCCTGTATCCTCACGAACTGACCTTTACAAATGGTTCCGAGGTGCTGAATTTGGTGCAAACTAGCGGTATTTCTGCCCTGATTCACGATGCCGACGGGCGGATCGATCGCGACTTTTTCCTCTTCTGGGAGTATCTGCAACCGGGTGGTCTCATCATTGTCGATGACTATGCCGACCATCCGAAATACAAACCCATTGACGAGCGCCATCCCCAAGGTGGGATTAAGTCGGTGATGACCTACCGACTCCTGAATCAGCTCGTCAAGTGGGGTTTGTTCGAGAAAACCTGCAAAATCGGTAATACCATCTTCGGACGCAAACCCCTCAAGGCCGATTTCAGTCGCTTTGAGTTGGGCACCTGTCAGGAGATTATCGCCCAAGTCCAGCAGGAGCGCATTACGGTGTTAGATCGACGCGGCATTCCCCTACAAACGGTCTGAGAAACACTCACGGACACCGTTCGAGCGGGATGGATAAAATTTGAATCGATCGCCTTGGGGTCAACCCTCGAACCCGATTCGATCTCCCCTCCCCCTCGAACGGCGAGCAAAAGCAATGTTCACAGAAATTTTCGCAGGGTCAAGTAAGCAATGACATCTCTTCAAATTGTCGATCGACTCAGCGATCGATTGCACCGGGAAAATATCCGCTACTGTCACTGGAAAAGCAACGAGCATCTCGATGCGGCAGTGGAAGGAAAAACCGATCTCGACGTTCTATTCGATCGCACTGGAAAATCTCAACTCGAGCAGATTTTAGCGGAGGTTGGATTTAAGTATTTTGAAGCCGTCTCCTACCGTCGGTACGTGGATATCGAAGATTACTTAGCCATCGACGAACAAACGGGAACCCTCGTTCACCTCCACCTCCACTATCGACTGGAATTGGGGGAGAAAAATCTCAAGGGATATCACGTTCCCTGGGAAGAACGGTTGCTCTCGACTCGGATTTATAACGATGAGTATAATTTCTATACTGTCGAACCCCATCTCGAACTAATTATTTTGGTGGTTCGGGCCGTGCTCAAAATCCGGACTCGCGATCGCCTCAAATCCTTATTAGGTGGGGATTATTTTGCCGGGGATTTTCTGCGCGAGTTTCGCTGGCTCAAAGAACGGATCGATCGCGATCGCTTGAGGAAATTAGGCAAGGAACTCTTAGGGCCCACCGCAACCCAACAGATTCTCCACGCCATCGACGACGAGGCCAACCTACAACAGTTATTGGGACTCGAAAACCCGATTCGGGCCCCCCTGCGACCCTATCGCCGCTACCATCCCCTGGTTTCGACGGGACTGCGGTGGCACCGGGAAGCGCAAACCCTCTGGGCAAAAGTCCAGCGCAAGTATTTTCAAACCCCCAAAGCCACCCATCGCACCCCCGTTGGCGGTGGCACGATCGTCGCGATTCTCGGGGCGGATGGGTCTGGTAAATCGACGGTGACTTCGGAGATTGTCAGCAGCCTGTCGCAAAAGTTGGATGTTCTGCCGTTGTACCTGGGCAGTGGGGATGGTAAAGCCTCTGCCATTCGACAGCCGTTGATTTGGGCGCGCAAGGGACTCAAAGCATTGCGATCGCATCGCTCGAGCAAACAGCAATCCTCCAAAACCGGAAACCACCAGCCCAAACCCACCGCTTCCCTTTCGGGATTGGGACAACTGGTGTGGGCGTTGGTTTTAACCCAAGAAAAACGCAATAAGCTCAAACAAGCGCGGGTGGCGAAAGAAAGTGGGACGATCGCCATTTGCGATCGATATCCCCAAAGTCAAATTCTCGGGTTGAACGACGGCCCGTTGCTCAGTGACGGTTCGAAATATCCTCAGCCGTTGCAGAAGTGGGAGATGGAATCTTACCAACGCATGGTCCAAGCTATGCCGCCGGATTTGGTGATTAAGTTGAACGTGACTCCGGAAGTGGCCATCGCCCGTAAGTCGGAAACCCCGCCGGAAACCGTCCGCCAGAAGGTGGAAGCAGTGCGATCGCTCACCTTTGGAGATCGAACCACTGTCGTTACCATTAATGCCGATGGGTCTCTCGATGATGTGTTAGTTCAGGCAAAGCAAGCGGTATGGGCGCATCTTTAATACCAAAACAAGGGCTAAAACAAGGGTCCAAACAAGATCGGTCATCGGCACCAATCGTCGAATTTATCGGTCTTCCCGGTGCGGGGAAAACCACCCTCTGCACAGAAGTGACCCGGCAACTGCACGATCGAGGTCTCTCGGTGGTTTGTCGAAATGACATCCTACAGGAGTGGCATCGAAATTCCATGGGGCAAAAATTGAGGCAACTCTGGCCCGATTGCCCCCGAGATTGGCAGGTGTTGACGCAGATACTGGCTTTGGCGGCGCAAGTACAGCCGTTGAATACCACCAGCGTTCTGAAGGCGGCAACGACTTATGTCAACGCTAAGCGCAACCATCGCACGGCATCGCATCTCCCGCAAACTCGATTCCTCGATGGAGGGGGTTTGCCAGAAGCAACCTTACTGCTCGACCAGGGCGTTTTGCAAGAAGCCTGGTCGGTAGCGATTTCGGGGAAGAATCCGCCTCTGAAGGCTCTTCAGAGGGCGATCGAGGGGTTGGCAGGGGATGGTACGATGCGGGTAGTGGCGTTGACGGTGGATGTGGAAACAGCACTCGATCGCATCCAACACCGTCCCACCCACAACAGTCGGTTCGATGCCATGAATCCCGATCGGGCCAGCGAAATCTTATCGGCCTCTGTTGCATCTTTGCAAACCATTCTCGACGGACTTCGATCGCTGGGCGTTCCCATTTTAGACGTGGACAGTTCTCATCCTATTCAAGAGAACGCTCGCGCGATCGCTCAATGGATTTTCCCATAGAAGGATGCTGGCAAACCTCAATTCTAATACCCTTTGAAAGTCCCTTTTTATCCCCATTTTATGGGACTCGGTCTCAAAACCAATACGATCGAGACTTACCTGGATAAGGAAGAATTGAGTGCAACTTCATGACGAAACCGGATGAGGTCGACCCCCGCTCGAGTTTGGAGAACGTGGGGAAAAGGGACTTCATTCACCCTCAAAACGCGATACTCTGTCACGAATTTTTCGACAAAAGTAACAATGGATACGGAACGCGAACCGTTTTTTTGTTGAAAATAATCGAATTCTGTTTCTATTTTTTGCTCGAAAAAAATTGCTATTTTGTCTGACAAATAGTCTGTGATAGAGCTGTCTGAATTCTGAATTTTCGTCGAGAATAACAAAGCCGATCTCGAAAATCGCAAAGCTTTGAAGAGGGCGATCGAGCCTTGATTTAGAGTTTCTATAATTTTAGTTCGATCGTTTTCCAAGAATGATTTGATTTGTCATTCAAAATTTTATCTTTAACTTTTTTGATGACTCAAAACTGTAGGAGCCAATCATGAAAACTAACATTCTATCGTTCTCTCCTCAACTTGCCACGATCGAGCTACCCAGCATGATGGGCGAAATCGATCGAGAAGCATTTCGATCGCAACTCATTTTGACTCTTCTCGATCGAACCACCTCCATTCTGTTAATTGATATGAAGCAAGTGGAGTTTCTCGATAGTGCCGGTTTGATGGTTCTCATTTCCGCCTATCGGTTGGCAATCGAGTTAGATCGACGGTTGAGTTTTTGTTCCGTGACCCCTTCGGTGCGGATGATTTTTGAGTTAACTCAACTCGATAAAAAGTTTGAAATTTTTGAAAATCGCCAAGCTTTCGATCTCACTCTGGCTTGACGTCAGTTGGGAATTCGACCGTTTCGAATGAGGATGGGGAACGGGGAATGGCTTTGGGGAGTGGGAGAGGGGGAGACGGGGAGTTGGGGGAGAATCAACCCATAAAATCTCGTTCAACTCACAGGAGCGATCGCATCCATTGCGAACAGCATTTCCATGTGACGACACCCCCAACTCCCTCGACCGCCTACATCACTTCGAGAACGTACTCAAACGTGGTCGTATCCGACAAATCCAGACCCGTCCTCTTGAGCACCACACCAATCAACTCCCGCTCCGGTGAGGGTACGGGCGCCACTACATTCGGGTTGAGGCTCCCGGATTCGACGTCAATGTCAATATCCTCAAGTAAGAAGATTTTGGTATGACCGCTATTGGTTTCGCGCAACTCGTAGTCCGAGGCACTGCCGTGGAGGATAATTTGGTCGACACCCACATCCAAATCCCGGATAATTGCCCGACCGGCGTTACGTTCGGCCGCAGTGGTGCCATCATCGTCGTAGAACGCGCTATACTCGTTGCCCAAAACAAAAGAGTCCGCTCCACTGCCGCCAATGAGGCGGTCTCGCTCTCCCGCACCGGGTGAGCTCGTGTATTTATCCACGCCAATGAGAACGTCATCGTCGAGACCACCGTGGAGAAAATCGTTTCCAGTGCCGCCGATGAGGGTGTCATTTTGTTGGTTTCCCCGTAGGGTGTCATCCTCCTCGTTACCGAAAACCTCGTCGTTATCAGGACCACCGACGAGAACATCGTTCCCAGTACCACCGGCGAGGGTGTCATCTCCTTGGTTTCCCTGTAGGGTGTCATCGCCCTCGTTACCCAAAACCTCGTCGTTGCCGGCTCGGGCGCGGATGCGATCGTCACCAGCGAGGGCATCGATGACCTCGTCGGCTTCGGTATAGGTGAGGTCGTCATCTCCAGAAGTAGGAGTGGGACCGGTGACGTCATCAACCCCATTAATCGTGACGGT
>NZ_JBRJXU010000099.1:0-10075 GCF_057467645.1 Zarconia sp. | reverse complement strand
TTTCAGCGGCGAAGATACTTGGAGGGTAGCCTCCTGGGAAAATAGCTCAGTGCCAGGTTTAATACTACAAGAGACTCCTTAATTAACATTAAGGAGTCTCTTCTTTTGAGTTGTTGCGGGAGTCGTATGAATCGATGAAGACCAAACGACCCGATTGATGTTGCCAAACTATTGCAGCTTGTTGACTGGAGTTTAGACAAACTTCGCAGTGGGGCACTCCAAATCCGGCCGGGTCCTTTAGGTAGGGTTGAGCATAGGCATTTGCTGGGAAGATTTGGAATTAACCGTTCACTCGTGTCTTAGCTCGGGGTCGCGAGTCGCTCTTTTTCACTGTGGGAAATCGTGGACGAGGGTTTCTCCCTCGACCTGTAGGCCACCCAGGAGATTTTCCTCGGAGTTTGGGCAACATTGCCGGTGTGCCAATATTGACTAAAATTGATGCGAAGGCGTTAGCCACTCGTCGGGGGGTCTGAAGAGTCAATGGTTTTTGCCACGGAAGGGGATTGTCTTGGACGTGGTGACTCCCCAACCACAGTTGCCAGGTCATTATTGGCATGAGAGTGCTCCACCCTTGAGGGTGGAGCACTCGCGCGATCGCACTGAGTATTTTTTCTCATCCCAATCCGGTCACGAGTCAGTCTGATAGCGATCGCTCCCCAAGACCAACCCACGATCGCACCTTCCCCACCGGCTCATGAATAATCCAGGCTATGACCCACAAAGGGAAACTGTTACAAATCGTTACTTCGTGTCTGATTTTCCACGTATCTCCTCTTTCCCCCTTCTTCATCAGAACCCGATCGCTACAAACTTCTCAGGCGCGATCGCCCGGTCACGATCGACTCAGCAATCATCCCGGTTCCCAGGCGAGTGCCAGCTTAATTCAAGCTCTCAATGATTCTCACCTTTGAGCAATCTCTATCGATTTTGACCGGTTGGAGTAGCACCCCTGAGCCTAACCCAGCCCAAGTCTGGGTACGCACGGGGGGACTACCCCAACTCAATGACCCATCACCATGTTTGGGGTGAAGCCTTCGAAACGACTACTCGATCGGCTGCGTCCGCAAAAATTCTAGGGTTTCGAGAGGGGGGACCAAAACGAGTTGCTCGAGTTGGGGATTGTCGCTGGTTTCCATCATCCGAATCACCCCTTCGAGAGATTCCACTTGGATGCCGACGGTTCCAGCTAAGTCGGGTTGTTGGGTTTTAAACTGTTCGAGGACGTTTTCCAACTCCGTGCGATTGAAAAACATCGGAATCAGTTGCTCGCCATCCTGTTCGATCGTGAGGTAACCCGATTCGGGACCGGCTGTACCGATAAATAAGGGAACGCCGGGGAATTGCTCTAACTCTTCCCCTCGATCGGCCAGTAATCCGATGGCTTCATCCACCTGAGAGCGGTTGGGAACGTAAGCAAATTGCAGTCCTTCGGGAACCTCTCCATTTTCCCGATCCAATTGATACACTTCCGCCATGGAAATGGTGGTGACTCGGACTTGGTTCGCAATATTAGGGTCTTGGGATCTGAGGCGTTCGACAAATGCTTCTGCATCCGATCGATTGATAAAGACCCCAGAAACCGGTACGGTGTTCTCAGGATCTTCACCCTGGGGAATCGAGGCAATTAGGGGAGACCCTTGGGCATCGGTAATGGCAAACACGGGAACGGCTTGCAATTTTTCCACGATGTCCTGTTCCTCCAAGGCCCAGGCCGGCATGGAGACTCCGAGCAGGGATCCCCACAGGGTGCTACCTAGCAAACCCAAAGTCGCTCCCCACTGAATGAGTGATTTCATAGTACTCCTTGGTTGAAGTTGATACGTAACGATTCCACTAACGGGTGTAGCGATCGCGTTGAATACGCTTTGAAGACAAAAATTTGACGACAGACCGAACTTAAGCTCTAAATTTGACAGAAATTTGGCTTTTAGGATACTCATATAAGCAGATCGAAATTAAGATCGACATGCGATGCTTGCTACTTATCTGATGACTGCATTAGACGGCAAATAGTTTCTATCTTAGATCGATCTTTGAGGCTTGCAAGTCATTTTATAGTACTACAGTATCTTCGATCGCCAAACTGGAAAATTTCAGCGGAAATACTCCCCCAAAATTCAATTGCCGAGGAACTTTTTGAATGTCACGACCTGTTGTATATATCGCCATTACCAATCATGGCTTCGGTCATGCGGTGCGAGCAGCTTCCGTTGCCGCCCAGATTCAACAGCGGCGCCCCGATATCCTCTTAGTCATGGTGACCACTGCCCCTCGCTGGTTGCTCGAATCTTATATTTTAGGGGATTTTATCTACCGTCCCCGTGCCTTTGACGTAGGGGTCGTGCAGCCCGATAGCTTGAAGATGGATCGCGATGCAACTTTAGAAAAGCTCAAAGAAATTCGTGCGTCTGAGGGGTCGATTATCGCCAGTGAGGTCAATTTTATTCGCCTCAATCGAGTGGGATTGGTATTAGCAGATATTCCCCCACTTGCCGCTCTAATTGCCAAGGCAGCGGGCATTCCTTGCTGGATGCTGAGCAATTTTGGTTGGGATTTTATTTACCGCGATTGGGGGGGAGAATTTCTCGAAATTGCCGATTGGATCGGAGATTGTTTTTCGCGGTGCGATCGCCTCTTTCGCTTGCCGTTACACGAACCGATGGGAGCATTTCCCAATATTACCGATGTCGGGTTAACTGGAGGCACGCCGCGCCACCCGGAAACCAAATTGCGAGAAAATTTTGGCATTGCAACCCCCCCAGAAAAAACGATTCTCCTCAGTTTTGGCGGGTTGGGATTGCAAAAGATTCCCTATGACAATCTTCAACATTTTCCAGATTGGCAGTTTATCACCTTCGATCGCAACGCCCCAGATTTACCCAATTTAACCATTGTGTGGGATTCGTTCTTGCGTCCGGTGGATTTTATGCCTATTTGCGGTCGCGTGGTCTCCAAACCCGGTTACAGTACCTTTGCCGAAGCCCTACGCTTGGATGTCCCGTTGGTTTCCTTGCTGCGGGAAGGGTTTGCCGAATCAAAGGTACTGCTTGAAGGCTTGCAAAACTACGGTCACCATCAAATTATTTCCACAGAAGAATTTTTTGAGGGGAATTGGGAATTTTTGCACCAACCGTTGCAAGTGCCGCGCCGGACGGATGTTTTAGATAAGACCGGTTCCGAAGCCATTGCTGAAGCGGTCTGCGAGTTTTTTCCCCAGGACTCAAATCATTAAAAATTAAAAATGTAAAATTCTAAAATGGACGGGGTGTCAGACCTGTTATTTTATCGAGATAATTTCGTTTTTTACAGAATTTATCGCCTAATCGATCGCCCCACTGCGGTTGTCCCAACACTTTGGAAGCAAAGGTCTTAGACATCTGATTTTTATGCAAAATATAGCTAAGCGCAGGTTAATTAGAAAGCTCAATTTGCGAACAATTTTCTATAATTTTTTTGTTTTTACGTTAGTTTTTAAGCGACTAAGTGCATAAAATTTAATTTATTTTAATGGATATTAATTGAGATTTAAAATTAATTTTTATACCGAATTTATGAGTTTATTCTCCCTTTGACTCTTTTATAATATCAGTCTATTTAGACTTCTTCGGTGGCGAAATGTAAGTACCAGTTACGCGATGTGCAACTTTTTAACAGGTCTTGAATTTACGTCGTTTGAGCGACTCTACATTGGGAGATTATAGCTTGGAGTTTAGACAAATTTAATGGCTCAAACCGTCAAACCCTTATCCCGAGACGATTTGAGAGTTTAACGAGTGAGGGAACGCTTGAAAAACTAAAATGCTGACCCCGTAAGGCTTGTAGCCGCTTCGATCGAGATTTTGTCTACACTCCAGTTATAGCCAGTCAGAAGGGAAAATAAAGGGGTTGGGACTTGAAGTTGCACATCACGTAAGTTCTAAACTCGTATACGATTGTAGAGATCGCCACAGTACAAACGACAAGAATTGATTCCAATATCGCGTCTGTTCAAGGATGATGAATCACACCCCTAAATCGACCGTTCGGACTCCCGCCTTTGAAATTACCGCATCTCGCCAATTTTCCCCGTGGCTTGCCGAACAACATCTCAGTTTGGTTTTCACCACCTACCAAGCGGGAAAAATCTTTTTCATCGGTTTGAACCCGGCAACGGGACAGCTTTCCGTCTTCGAGCGCACCTTCGATCGCAGCATGGGATTGTACGCTACTGGCAATACCCTCTATCTTAGTAGCCTCTATCAACTGTGGCGGTTTGAAAACAGCCTCGAACCCGGACAAACCTACAACGGTTACGACGCGCTGTACGTACCGCAAATGAGCTACATCACCGGAGATTTAGACATTCACGATGTCGCGATTTCCGGGCATGGGGGGACAGGGGAACTCGGAGATGGGGAGAAGAACGGTTCTAACGGTTTGGTTTTTGTCAATACCCTGTTTAGCGGTCTCGCCACCGTCAGTCCCACCCACAGCTTTGTTCCCCTGTGGCAACCTCCCTTTATCTCCAAACTTGCCGCAGAAGACCGATGCCATCTCAATGGTTTGGCGATGGTCAACGGAAAACCCAAATACGTCACCAGCGTCAGTCAATCCGATGTTGCCGAAGGGTGGCGGGATAAGCGACGCGATGGTGGATGCCTTATCGATATCGACAGTAACGAAATCATCGCGAGTGGGTTGAGTATGCCCCATTCTCCTCGATGGCATCAAGGCAAGTTGTGGTTGCTCAACTCGGGAACCGGAGAATTTGGCACCGTTGACTTGCAATCGGGAACCTTCGAACCGCTCGCATTTTGTCCCGGTTACGGACGGGGATTGGCGATGTGGGGCGATTATGCCGTGGTGGGACTGTCCAAACCTCGAAATAACAAGACCTTTCGGGGGTTAATCCTCGACGAGAACCTAGCGAAAAAACAAGCCGAACCGCGATGCGGGTTAGCGATTATCGACCTGCGAAGTGGGGACATGGTGCATAACTTACGGATCGAAGGCATCGTCGAAGAACTCTACGATGTGGCGATTTTACCCCAAGTGCGGCGACCGATGGCTGTTGGGGTAAAAAGCGATGAAATCCGACGGATGGTGTCCATTGGTATGAAGGAGTAACCAATTTTAAGATCGATCGGCCGATCGCTTTGTGGCTAAAGCTTGTCCTTCAATCAGTTCGGCTTTTTTGCAGTGCGGCATGGTAGCGCCGTTCAAATTCGGTATAGGTGAGGCGTTCGCGTTGGCGTAGCCTGTCCTGGGGACGTAGCGTCTCCGAAGGTGAATCACCATTTTCGAGTCGTGGAATTGCAGCGATCGAAGGTCGGGCAAGGGTCATGGTGGCAGCGGAAATCGGATCGTTAATTCTCGTTAATTATTGTAGGCGATCGCCCCAAAACTCAATTCGGATCTCAATTCCGCCACATTAACTCAATTGAAAATTCAGTAAGATTAACTAATTCTTACAGACGATCGAAAACCTTTTTAAGTTTGCTAGCATAACATCTACAATTTCAAAGATTCTCGGTATAGGTTCGATTTGGTGATGGATTTGAAATTGTAGATGTGTCGAAAATCAGGGTGACTTTATGAAGTTTTTACAAAAGCCAAAATCAACTTTACTAAAACTAAATAATTGTGGAGCTTTGACTGAGGTAGGCTCCTCCAACTGCGAGTATTCAGCACTAGACCGTCAGCTGTTAGCTTCAAACCCGCCTGACGATCTGAAATTTTAACTGAGTCGGTAACGAAAACGAAAAATTGGCGCCCGCCACTCGACCCGGAGTCTCGGACAGACACCGGGAAATGGTGACGTGGGGACGCTGCGGACGTGGAGAGGAACAGTAGGAGCGTACCTGTCCAGGTCAAAAGAAACCAATTTCTAACATTCTTCAACCCTCGGGTTGTAAGCGAGCGTTCCATAGAGCGGTTGGGAAACCGCTAGCGGAAATCGCACTTTCCCCCGATCGGAAATGGGTTTCAAGAATTTTCGCGTCCAAACGCTCGCAGTCCGACCTAGAGAAGGTTTCAAAGATTTTTGGGCTATTGCTCAACCACCCCCATGAAAGGGGAAATCTCGCCAGCTCTAAAGAAAGTCAAGCAAAATCAAACAGGACAAGACCATGATAACGGGTGTACTTAATCTATCCGACCTCAATGGCAACAACGGCTTCACCATCAACGGTATCAATGCTTATGACGGTTTGGGTCGTTCCGTCAGCAGCGCGGGAGATGTGAACGGTGACGGCTTCGATGACATCATTATTGGGGCAACTGGTGCCGACCCCAATGGCAATGGCGGTGCCGGAGAAAGCTACGTGGTCTTCGGCACGAGTGGAGGGTTCGCTGCCAGTTTTGACCGATCGAGTCTCGACGGCAGCAACGGCTTCACCATCAACGGCATCGATGGGTCTGACTTTTCGGGTTATTCCGTCAGCAGCGCGGGAGATGTGAACGGCGACGGCTTCGACGACATCATTATTGGGGCAACTGGTGCCGACCCCAATGGCAACAGCGGGGCCGGAGAAAGTTACGTCGTCTTCGGCCAAAGTGGAGGGTTCGCCGCCAGTTTTGACTTGTCTGCTCTCGACGGCAGCAATGGCTTCACTATCAACGGCATCGAGACTTTGGACTTTTCGGGGAATTCCGTCAGTAGCGCGGGAGATATCAACGGTGACGGCTTCGACGACATCATTATCGGGGCAGATGATGCCGACCCCAATGGCAATCGCGATGCTGGAGAAAGTTATGTGGTCTTCGGCGCTAGTGGAGGGTTTGCCGCGAGTTTGGACTTATCGAGTCTCGACGGCAGCAACGGCTTCACCATCAGCGGTATCGATGCTTTTGACGTTTTGGGTCGTTCCGTCAGCAGCGCGGGAGATATCAACGGCGACGGCTTCGATGACATCATTATTGGGGCACCTGGTGGCGACTCCAATAGCAATAGCGGTGCCGGAGAAAGTTACGTGGTCTTCGGCCAAAGTGGAGGGTTCGCCGCGAGTTTGGACTTATCTGCTCTCGATGGCAGCAACGGCTTTACCATCAGCGGTATCGATCGGTCTGACCAGTCAGGTTATTCCGTCAGCAGCGCGGGAGATATCAACGGTGACGGCTTCGATGACATCATTATTGGGGCAATTTATGCTGCCCCCAATGGTAACTATGGTGCCGGAGAAAGTTACGTCGTCTTCGGCCAAAGTGGAGGGTTCACGGCCAGTTTTGACCTATCAAGTCTCGACGGCAGCAACGGCTTCGTCCTCAACGGCATTGATGGGGGCGACGATTCGGGTGATTCCGTCAGCAGCGCGGGAGATGTGAATGGTGACGGCTTCGACGACATCATTATCGGGGCACGTGTTGCCGACTCTTATGGCAACGGTCGTCCCGGAGAAAGTTACGTCGTTTTCGGCCAAAGTGGAGGGTTCGCCGCCAGTTTTGACCTATCAAGTCTCGACGGCAGCAACGGCTTCATCCTTAACGGCATCGATACTTATGACTATTCGGGTGATTCCGTCAGCAGCGCGGGAGATATCAACGGTGACGGCTTCGACGACATTATTATCGGAGCATATGGTGCCAACGATTATGCCGGAGAAAGCTACGTAGTCTTCGGTGCTGAGTTTTTCGTCACCCCTGGGGATGACGATCGCATCTTAAACGCCAACAACAACACCCTCGATGCCTTAGCCGGAAACGATACCATCCGCGCGCGGGGGGGAGATGACGACGTATTCGGCAACGACGGTAACGACAAGCTTTTCGGTCAGAATGGGGCGGATACCCTCGATGGGGGGGCCGACGACGACACCCTGTTGGGGGGTAACGATGACGATTTACTCATTGGGGGTTCCGGAAACGATCGCCTCAATGGCGGTCTGGATAACGACACCCTCATCGGAGTCGACGAAAGTTCCACCAGTCCCGGTCTGGGAGAGCGAGATGTTCTGCGGGGTCAACAGGGTGCGGATTTATTCGTTCTGGGCAATGGCACTACGGTCTTCTACGACGACGATGGCATAACCGTTGCCGATGGAAACGTCAGTCGGGGGGTGATTCGAGATTTCGAGGTGGGGGTCGATGGGATTCAACTCCACGGGAGTTTTGAGGATTACGTATTGCGGGAAACGGCCAGTGGCAATACCAATATTTTCTACCAACCCGACGGGGAGGTGCGGGATTTGATTGGCATCGTGCGCAATACTACCGGTCTGGATTTATCCGATAGTTCCACCTTCGGGTTTGTGGGATAGCAGATTGCTAGCGGAAATCGCACTTTCCCCCAATGGGGGAGAGGGTTTCAAGGATTTTTGGGCTGATTTTCCAACAACCCTCATGAAAGGGGAAATCTCCCCAGCTCTCAAGAAAGTTAAGCAAAATCAACAAGGACAACACAATGATAACGGGTGTACTGAATTTATCCGACCTCAACGGCAGCAACGGCTTCACCATCAACGGCATCGATTTTGGTGACCTTTCGGGTCGTTCCGTCAGCAGTGCGGGAGATGTGAACGGCGACGGCTTCGACGACATCATTATCGGGGCATATGGTGCCTACTCCAATGGCAATGATAATGCTGGAGTGAGTTACGTGGTCTTCGGCAATAGTGGGGGGTTCGCTGCCAGTTTGGACTTGTCCACTCTCAATGGCAGCAACGGGTTCATCCTCAACGGCATCGATTTTGCTGACAGTTCGGGTGGTTCCGTCAGCAGCGCCGGAGATGTGAACGGCGACGGCTTCGACGACATCATTATCGGGGCATTCGGTGCCAATAATGATGACAGTAGCGGTGCCGCCGGAGAAAGTTACGTGGTCTTCGGCAACAGTGGAGGGTTCGCCCCCAGTTTGGACCTATCGAGTCTCGACGGCAGCAACGGCTTCACCATCAACGGCATCAATAGTAATGACAGTTCGGGTGGTTCCGTCAGCAGCGCCGGAGATGTGAACGGCGACGGCTTCGACGACATCGTTATCGGGGCAAGTGGTGCTGACCCCAATGGCAATCGCGGTGCCGGAGAAAGTTACGTGGTCTTTGGCACTAGTGCAGGGTTCAGCTCCAGTTTGGACCTATCAAGTCTCGACGGCAGCAACGGCTTCACCATCAACGGCATCAATAGTGGTGACTATTCGGGTATTTCCGTCAGCAGCGCCGGAGATGTGAACGGTGACGGCTTCGACGACATAATTATCGGGGCACATCGTGCCGCCCCCAATGGTAATCGTAATGCCGGAGAGAGTTACGTGGTCTTTGGCAAGAGTGGGGGGTTCTCTTCCAGTTTGGACTTGTCCGCTCTCGATGGCAGCAACGGTTTCATCCTTAACGGCATCGATACTTATGACTTTTCGGGTATTTCCGTCAGCAGCGCCGGAGATGTGAACGGTGACGGCTTCGACGACATCATTATCGGGGCACGTGTTGCCGACCCCAATGGCAATAGTTATAGTTATGCCGGAGAAAGTTACGTGGTCTTTGGCAAGAGTGGGGGTTTTACCGCCAGTTTGGACCTATCAAGTCTCGACGGCAGCAACGGCTTCGTCCTCAATGGCATCGATACCTATGACGAGTCGGGTCGTTCCGTCAGCAGCGCGGGAGACGTGAACGGCGACGGCTTCGACGACATCGTTATCGGGGCATATCTTGCCGACCCCAATGGCAACAGTCGTGCCGGAGAGAGCTACGTGGTCTTTGGCAAGAGTGGGGGTTTTACCGCCAGTTTGGACCTATCAAGTCTCGACGGCAGCAACGGCTTCGTCCTTAACGGTATCGATGCTGATGACTTTTCGGGTCGTTCCGTCAGCAGTGCGGGAGATGTGAACGGCGACGGCTTCGACGACATCATTATCGGGGCATTCTTTGCCTCCCCCAATGGCAATAACTTTGCCGGAGAAAGCTACGTGGTCTTCGGTGCTGAGTTTTTCGTCACTCCAGGGGATGACGAGCGCACCTTAAACGCCAACAACAACACCCTCGATGCCTTGGCGGGTAACGATACCATCCGCGCGCGCGGGGGAGATGACGACGTATTCGGCAACGACGGCAACGACAAGCTTTTCGGTCAGAATGGGGCGGACACCCTCGATGGGGGGACCGAC